>JBOGFV010000085.1:0-5119 GCA_050743525.1 Acidimicrobiales bacterium | reverse complement strand
ACTCAGATACACGTGCCTATTTCGACCGGCGCCGCAAGGAGGGCAAGTCCGATCGAGAGATCAAGCGCTGCCTCAAGCGATACGTTGCCCGCCAGCTCTTCCGCCAGCTCGAAGGAGCACCAACGGGGGCTTGACGGGTTATAGGAGCGTCCCACTACCCTCTCCCGACCCGGCATGGCGCTCGGCCCGGGGAAAAGCGTGGCCTGGTGGCCAAAGGCGCCGGCGCAACCGTGGTTGTCACTGCCCGAGATTGGTGGTCACCGGATCGCCTCCACCGGGCCGGCTCACCAGATCGTCGTGGTCGACGGGGGCGCCCCTCGAACCGAGGCCGCCGCGTTCGACCGGCGACCAGGGCGCCATCCAAGCGGTCCACCGCAACTGGTTCCTCTCGTCCCACCAGGCCGGGAACCTCGGGGCCGACGGGGACACCTCGATCGGGCCTTACGGCCGGTCCAGGGTGGGACGCCCGCCGGTGGCTCGGGCAGCGGGCCGTGGCCGGCTGAGCGCGCTGCTCAGCCGTTCTTGAAGTCGGGGTGGCGCCGCTCCATGAAGGCCCGCATCGCCTCAGAGCTATCGGCGGTCTGGGCGGTCATGATCTGGGTCCGGTTCTCGAGGTCGATGGCGGCCTGCTGGCCCGGGATCTCGAGGGCCGACCACATGACCTCCTTGGTCATGCGAACCCCCATCGGGCTGTTCCGCATGATCAGCGTGGCCTCCTCGAGGGCCCGATCAATGAGGGCGTCGTCCCGGACGACGTCCTGGACCAGCCCGATCCGGTGGGCCTCCTCGGCCCCGCACAGGCGCCCGGTCAGCATGAGCTCGTGGGCGTTGCCGGCCCCGACCAGCCGGGGGAGGAGCCAGGAGGTCCCGATGTCGCAGGCGGAGAGGCCGATCCGCACGAATGCGGCGTTGAACCGCGCCGACTCGGCGGCGATACGGACATCGGAGCCGAGCACGAGGGCGAGGCCGCCCCCCGAGGCGGCTCCGTTCACCGCCGCGATCACCGGCTGGGGAAGCCGCCGGAGCCTCGGGATGAGCGCCGCGATCTGCTGCTGGACCGCGAACCCGCGCTGGATCGGTCCGAGGTCCTCGGTCCCCGAGACGACGCCGTACCCGCCGAGGTCGAGGCCGGCACAGAAGCCCCGCCCGGCGCCGGTCAGGATCACCACCCGGCAGCGGTGGTCCGCCGCCGCCGCCTCGAGGGCCGCGTCCAGGCCCACGATGAGGGCCAGATTCATCGCGTTCAGCTTCTCGGGCCGGTTGAGCGTGATCCGGCGGACCCCCGGCGCGGGGGAGTCCGTCACGACGACGTCGGGCTCGGCGCGCTGGCTCATGGCGTCGCAGTCTTCCATCGCTCGCCACCGGGTGTCGGGCCCCGGCCGGGCGTGGCCTCGGTACGCTCGCGTCGATGCGGGGGGCGCGGCCAGACGCGGGATCGTGGTTCGACGACGCCCGCTTCGGGATGTTCGTGCACTGGGACCACGCCAGCCAGCAGGGCCTCGAGCTGTCGTGGCCGCTGGTCGGCGGAGTGTTCGCCCTGCCCTTCGGCCAGTCGGTGACCGTCGAGCAGTATCACTCGTCGGCCCCCACGTTCGACCCGGTGGCCTGGGACCCCGCCGCGCTGGCCCGACGGGCCCGGGACGCCGGCATGGGCTACCTCGTGCTCACCACCAAGCACCACTCCGGCTACGCGATGTGGCCGACCCGGTGCTCGGACTTCTCGATCGCCGCCTCCCCCTACGGCAAGGACATCGTCGGTGGGTTCGTCGAGGCGGTCCGCGCCGAGGGGCTCCGGGTCGGCCTCTACTTCTCGCTGTCGGACTGGCACCACCCCGACTACCCGCCTTTCACCGAGGCGGACAAGCCCTATGTGGTCGGGTCTTCGCCGCCCCGACCCTCTCCGGAGGGGTGGGCCCGCTACCTCGAGTCGATGCGCGCCGAGCTCACCGAGCTCCTCACCGACTACGGGCGGATCGACCTGCTGTGGTTCGACGGCGGCTGGGAGCGGCCCGACTGGGGCGCGGGCGAGCTGGAGGAGATGATCCGGGCCCTCCAGCCCGACATCTTGATCAACGACCGGCTCCCCGGGGTCGGCGACCTCGCCACTCCCGAGCAGTTCGTGCCGGACACCGCGCCGCCGGGCCGGTGGGAGACCTGCCTGACCATGAACCACAGCTGGGGCTGGTGCCCGGACGACACCGACTACAAGTCGGCCCGCCGGCTCGTCCACACCCTCTGCGAGGTGGCCGCCAAAGGGGGCAACCTCCTGCTCAACATCAGCCCCAGGGGCGACGGATCGCTGCCAGCGCCCCAGGCCGACCGGCTCGACGCGGTCACGGGTTGGATGGGCCGCTACGGCGAATCGATCCGTGGGACCGGTCCCGGGCTGGCCGCCCACCAGTTCTATGGACCGAGCACCCGGCGCGGCGACACCGTCTACCTCCATCTCCTCATGCGCCCGTACGGCGAGATCGACGTCCGAGACGTGCCGGTTCGTAGAGTTCGGGCGGTCCGGGAGCTGGCCACCGGCCGGGCCCTCGAGCACCGCTCCCACACCGGGGTCATCGAGGGCCTGGCGCCCGATCCCCGCGGCACGCTCACGATCAGCATCCCCGAAGAGGTGGTCGACGAGGTCGCGACCGTCGTCGAGGTTGAGTTCGCGCCGGCCCCTTAGGGCGGCAGCTTCACGGATCGAAGCGCTCGATCCAGGAGCCGGCCACCGAGGCAAGCCAGTGGGCCTGGAGTCGGTAGATGCGCTCACGGCCATGGAGCTCGACGCGGACAAGGCCGGCCTCCTCGAGGACCCGCAGGTGGCGCGTGGTGGTCGGCCAGGCGCAATCGAATCGTGACGCAATCGCGCCCGAGGTCAGCTCGCCACCCCGGGCGTGCAAAACGGTCAGAATGGTGCGCCGAGCCTGATGCCCGAGCGCGCCGAAGACGCGGTCGAGGTCGGCGAGCTCCTCCAATCCTCGAGCGCTCACAAGGGTTCCGAGAGCCGGCGGTAGTGGGGGAACTCCCACTTCGGCCGCCCATCGCGATCCTCCAGCAACGGATCCATCGGCTCCCAGATGGCCAGGACGTCAGGGTGCTCATGTGCCTGGCCGAAACCGCCCTCGACCCAGGTGAAGATCTCGACGTACGTGGGCTCGTCGACCTGGCGGAGCGCCACGCAGGCGTCGTCCGTCACGAACCCGAGCTGGTGCAGGGTCGACCAATGCCGGTCGAGCAGCACCCGGAACTCGGCCTCGGCGTCCGGTCGAACTCGGTAGGTGCAGATCACGGTTTCCTTAGCCATATCGCTAATATTTGACCTCGGGCCGTAGGGTGTCAAGGAGGGCCGAAGGGAGAGACCGGATGCCGATCGAGGGCGAGTACGTGCCGAGCGCGTTCCAGTGGGTCGCGGACCAGGTGGCCGAGTACGAGGCGTCGGGGGGCCAGCGGGCCAACACCCTGCGGGACACCGGGCTGCCGATCATCGTGGTGACCACGCTCGGCCACCAGACCGGCACCGTCCGCAAGTTCGGGCTGATGCGGGTCGAGCACGATGGCGACTACGCGCTGGTCGGGTCCAAGGGGGGCGCGCCCGCCGACCCGGGTTGGGTCCACAACCTGAAGGCCAACCCGAACGCGGTCACGATCCAGGACGGCCCGGCGCCGTTCGACGTCGACGTCCGCGAGGTCGACGGTGCCGAGCGGGACGGGTGGTGGGATCGGGCCGTCGCCGCCTACCCGCCCTATGCCGAGTACCAGGAGCGGGCACCCCGCCGGATCCCAGTCTTCGTGGCTTCGCCGAGGACGTAACCGCCGGTCGGGGCGACCGCCGTAGAGTGCGCGGCGTGACCGACGAAGTCGAGCTGGCCCAGGAGCACACGGCGCTCGTGGCCGGGGCGACCGACACCAAGATGGGCACCATCACGATCACCAGCGACCGGGTCGTCTTCGACCAGAAGTTCTCCACCAACGCCGCCTTCGGAGCGTTGTCGGCCACGATCGCCACGGCGCACCCGAAGCGCCACGAGGAGGGCGGTCCGTTCCTCCAGTTCCCTCTGGCCTCGATCACCAGGGTGGCCAGGGAGAAGATGCTCCTCAACAAGGAGCGGATCCGGATTACCACGATCGACGGGGACTATCTGTTCAACGATGGCTGGTCGGTGTTCTCGCCGGCGCTCCGCCAGGCCCTCATCGAGCACCATCGCCGCCGGGTCGTGGAGGACGGTGCCGTTGAGTGGGAGTGGACGTGAGCCTCTCGGTCGAGGTCCGCGACGCCCGGGCGGACGAGTTCGAGGTGCTGCGGGGCGTCTATCGCCGCTCGTCGTTGTCGGTCGAAGCGACCCGGGAGGTGCTCCTGGCCCTTCCCGACGTACTGGTGCTCCCCGCCCGGATCGACGGGGCTACGTCTCGAGTGGCGGTTGGGGACGATGGCCGCATCCTCGGGTTCGCGACGGGCGTGCGCACCGCGGCGCACGTGGAGCTCGACGACCTGTTCGTCGAGCCCGAACTCCAGCGCCGGGGTGTTGGCCGGGCCTTGATCGAAGACATCGCCACGGGCGCCTGGGCCGACGGGATGGCCCGGGTCGAGGTGACCGCGAACCCCGCTGCCGAGGTCTTCTACGCGAAGACCGGCTTTGTGGCGGTCGGAGACGTGGCGACCGAGTTCGGGCTCGGGGTCCGGATGGTGCTCGAACTCGGCTGAGCCGCCTCAGCCGGTGTTGGTGAACATCGGCGGGAGGTGGGTCGGCCACTGGCCCAGGCTGAACCGCTTCCCGCCGAACGCGGGCACGTAGGTGCCCTTCTGCCCGTTGATGGGCGAGACGGCGTTGCCATTCCACCAGATGAACCGGGCGTCGATGCCGGCGGTGTGGTCACCCCCGCCGGCCTGCCCGCTCGGGCTCGTGTTCCAGCTCCACTTCCCGTACTGGTAGATCGGCGCCCCGAGGGGTGGAACCGAGTGCAGTCCCCGGGCCAGGTTGCCGACCGTGAGGTCCGGGCCGGCCGCCTGCAGCGCATCGAAGATGTAGACGAGGTTCGCGTACGCCCCGTCCGTCCCCTTCGGGATCGTGTGGCCGGTCAGCTTCTTGTAGAGCTTGCCGGCGAGAGAGGCGGGCCCGCTCGTCTCGGC
>JBOGFV010000084.1:0-5251 GCA_050743525.1 Acidimicrobiales bacterium | reverse complement strand
GCCGGAGTGCAGGCCTGAGTCCATCGTCCAAGTGAACCACCTCGTGCCATCGAAGCCCTGGCCGATGGCTCGCCGGGTCCATCGGCTTGACAAGCCTTTAACATCGTACAAATCTTTCGATCAATGTCTCACTCTGCAACTGGGGGAGGGTGGCGGGAGGGGCGCCGCCAATCGGCCCGGGACGCCATCGTCGAGTCGGCCTGGGAAGCGGTGCGCGGATTGGGTCTGGGGGGGCTGTCGATGCGTGACCTGGCCAACCGGGCTGGCATCACGACCCCCACCGTCTACTCGTACTTCGAGTCGAAAAACGACATCTTTGACGCCATGTTCGGCCAGGCCGCCACCGAATTTGAGGCTCAGATGAGCGCCCCGTACCCGGATGAAGGCCCGCGCGAGGGTCTCGTCGCCTGCGCTCAGCGCTTCGCGTCGTTCTGCACCGAGGATGTGCTCCGGTACCAGCTCCTCTTCCAGCGAACCATCCCGGGATTCGAGCCGTCGCCCGCGTCGTACCGCCCCGCCGTCGCCGCCCTCGAGGCCTCTCGTCGGCACCTCGCCGCATGTGGGATCACCCACGCCCGCCAGGTCGACGTATGGACCGCTCTTCTCACCGGGCTGGTCGACCAGCAGATCTCCAATGACCCCGGTGGGCAGCGATGGCTGGCCCTGCTCGACGACGCCGTCGACATGTTCGTGGCCCACTGCCAGGGGCAGCACCACCGCCTCGCCTCGCGAAGGAACCCGCGATCACCCCGTACCCCGCAACGAAAAGGAGCTAGACGATGACGACCAAAGTGGACGAGATCGCCCCCGACATTTATCGCCTCTCCACCCTGGTGCCGGGAGTCGGGCCCGGCGGGCTCACCTTCAATCAGTTCCTCCTGGTCGACGAGGACCCGCTGTTGTTCCACACCGGGCACCGGTCGATGTTCCCGGCGGTCCGGGAAGCCATCGAACGAGTCATCCCGCTCGAGCGCCTCCGGTGGATCGCCTTCGGCCACGTCGAGTCGGACGAGTGCGGCGCCATGAACCAGTTCTTGGATGCCGCCCCGCGCTCGGAGGTCGCCCACGGCGCTCTGGGCTGCATGGTCTCGATCAACGAGATGGCGGACCGGTCGCCTCGGGCGCTCGCCGACGACGAAGTGATCGAGCTTGGGACCAAGCGGGTCCGCCATCTCGACACGCCCCATGTGCCACACGGGTGGGAGGCCCGGGTGATCTTCGAGGAGACGACCGGCACCCTGCTCTGTGGCGACCTGTTCACCCACCTCGGTGACGGGCCCGCGCTGACCGAGACCGACGTCGTTGCCCCCGCCGCCGAAGCAGAGGACCTCTTCCACGCCAGCTGCCTTGCCCCCGGCACTCCGGCCACCTTGGAGCGGCTCGCCGGGCTGGCTCCGAAGACGCTCGCGCTGATGCACGGCTCCTCGTACCGGGGCGACTGCTCCGGCGCGCTGCACGCGTTGGCCTCCGACTACCGCCGACGCATCGACTCCGCCGCCTGATCGCGGCGCCCACCGAGGGAGGACACACCATGGCCAGCGCCCGCCAGGGACAGGCTTCCATCCACATCGACGCCCCGCCGTCGCCGCCCTCGATCGGATGGGCGAGTGGAGCCCCGAGTGCTATCGGGTCCGCTGGCTCGGCGGGGCCAGCTCGCCCGCCACGGCAGGAGCACGCTTCAAAGGGCATAACCGGTGGGGGCCGGTTCGCTGGTCCATGACCTGTGAGGTCAAGTCCGCTGATCCAGGCCGCGAGCTGTCCTGGTCCACCGTCCAGGGAGGTCGAGAGGGGGTCCGCTGGACCTACCGCTTCGCGCCGACGAGCACCGGCACTGCCGTCACCGAATCCTTCGACGTGCAGTTCCTGCCCCCGATGGCCCGCTTCTTCGAGGACGTCGTCATGCTGAACCGGGACCGGGGGCGCGACGCGGGCATGCGTGCCACCTTGGAGAGGATCAAGGCCGCCGCAGAGGCATCTGCCTGATCACGGGGTCCGAAAGGGGTTTCAGCGCGGCAGGGGCCAGCCGTCGGGCGCCGTCACGGCCTGCTCGAGGCCTCCCGGACGAACTCAAGCGTGGCGACATCGTTGACTCGCCGGTAAAAGCAGGTGGGTCGGGTCGTGCCGTCAGGCCCGACTGTGTGGCAAACGCCCCCGGCCACTGGCCGCACGATATAGAGGAGCGCGTTCTGCTCGCAGTTCACGCGGACCTCGGCCAGCTCGAGTTCGTCGCCCGAGGTCGCGCCTTTGCGCCACAGCTCGTCGCGCGAGGCTGACCACAGCACTGCCTTGCCGGTGGCGAGCGTCTCGCGCAAAGCCTCGTCGTTCGCGTAGCCGACGAACAGCACGTCTCGGGTCTCGGCATGCTGGAGGACGACCGGGATCAGGCCCTGGGGGCTCTTGGCGGCACGCTGGATCTTCTCGAAGTCGATCTCGGCGACCGTTCCTTCCTCGAGCGGGTTCATGGCCAGATCCTCTCACCGGTCGGCGCCTGTTCCGACCGCCGCGGGCCGCTGGCCTGGGCGAACCCGCCGATAGGCTGCGTTCGTGGGTGCTCTCCGGTTGGCGATGGCCCAGCTCGACCTGGTCGTCGGCGACCTGAGCGCCAACGTGGCCCGGATTACCAAGGCCCTTGCCACCGCCGAAGACGCTGGCGCCGACCTGTGCCTCTTCCCCGAGCTCGCCATCACCGGGTATCCGCCCGAGGACCTCCTGATGAAGCCCCGGTTCTTGCTCGACAACGTGGCCGCTGTCCATGAGGTCGCCCGGGCGACCGACCGGTGCGCGGTGGTGGTGGGATTTGTCGACGTCGACTGGGAGACCGTGGGGCCCGAGTGGACGGGGGACGGGGGCGGAAGCAAGCCCCCGGCCCTCCTCGCCAACGCCGCCGCCATCTGTGCCGGCGGCTCGATCGTCGGCACTTACCATAAGCGGATCCTTCCGAACTACGGCGTCTTCGACGAGAAACGGTGGTTCGTGGCCGGCGCCGAGCCCCACCGCCTGTACGACATCGGCGGCGCCGCGGTCGGCGTCTCGATCTGCGAGGACGTGTGGTCGCCGGACGGCCCGGTCGTCGAACTGGGCCGGGGCGGAGCAGACCTGGTCGTGAACATCAACGCCTCCCCCTTCTCCCACGGACGCTGGGGCGAGCGGCTGACCATGCTCCGTGAACGGGTCGCCCAGGCCGGCAGTGCGCTGGCTTACTGCAACCTCGTCGGCGGCCAGGATGAGCTCGTCTTCGACGGGGCCAGCCTCGTCCTCGACCGCGACGGCGGGCTCCTCGGCGCCAGCCGGCAGTTCGAAGAGGACGTGGCGGTCGTGGACGTCGCCTTCGCCGAACCCCGCGAGCGCCGACTCTCGGTGACGCCGGTATCGGACCCGAAGCCCGCCCGGTCGCCCCTCATCGCGCCGACCATCCACTCGCCACTCGCCCCGGCCGCCGAGATCTATGAGGCGCTGGTGCTCGGCACCCGGGACTACTTGCTGAAGAACGGCTTCAGCGACGTGGTGGTGGGCTTGTCCGGGGGCATCGACTCGGCGCTCGTGGCCACCATCGCCGTCGATGCGCTCGGTCCCGAGCACGTGCACGCACTCTCGATGCCGTCGCGCTACTCGAGCCCGGGCTCGATCAGCGACGCGCTGGAGCTGGCCGGCCGGCTCGGGATCGACATTCGGGTCGTGCCGCTCGACCCGGCGCACCGGGCCCTGACCGACGTGCTCGACCCGGTCATCGGTCCGCCGCAGGGCCTCACCGACGAGAACCTCCAGGCCCGCCTGCGCGGTCTCTTGCTCATGGGCGTGTCCAATGCCAACGGCTGGATCGTGCTGACCACCGGGAACAAGAGCGAGATCGCGACTGGGTACTTCACTCTCTACGGCGACGCCGCCGGGGGGTTCGCGGCGATCAAGGACATCGCCAAGACCCAGGTCTACGAACTCTGCCGGTACCGCAACGCCCGGCCCGGCCCGGCCCCGGTCGAGCCCATCCCGCGCTCGGTCCTCGACAAGCCGCCGTCGGCCGAGCTGCGCCCCGACCAGCGTGACGACCAGAGCCTGCCACCCTACGAGGTGCTCGATCCGGTTCTCGAGGCCTATGTCGAAGGGGACCGGACCAAGCCCGAGATGGTGGCCGACGGCTTCGATCCCCACGTCGTCGACGCGGTGGTGCGACTGGTCGACTCGGCCGAGTACAAGCGCCGACAGCTCGCCCCCGGCGTCCGCATCACCGCGAAGGCCTTCGGCAAGGATCGCCGGATGCCCATCACCAACCGCTATCGGGCCGCCGACGACGTTGCCGACGGGGCGCCGTGAGCGCGGCCTCCGAGGAGTCGCTCCTCGACCTGCATCGGGCCGCGGGGCTGCTCGGTGCCTACTGCGCCATCGAACGGGCCCTCTTCGAGCTGACCGGGGCGCTGGCCGGCACCGCCGACCTCGACGACCCCGACGTCCTGGTGTTCCTGGACGGGCTGTCCGGCGAGCACGCCTGGCACGCGGAGCTGTGGGCGGAGCGCCTGCCGGTCCTCAGCGACATCGACTCCCGGACCCTGATCGCCGTCCCCGAGCCGGCCGGCCGAGCCCTGGCCGACCTGCGGTCCCGGTCTCCGATCGCCCAGATCGCCGGCCTGGTCCGGGTGGTCCTGCCCAGGCTGATCTCCTCGTACACCCGCCACGAGGCGGCGGCATCGCCGGCCGCTGAGGGGCCCACGCTGCGGGCCCTCCGGCTGGTGCTGCGCGATGAGACCGAAGCGTGGGTGGCCGGGGAGGGGCACCTGGAACGGCTGCTGGGCACGGCAGAGGCGGTTCGGGGGGCGGTCGAAGTGGCCTCGGCCCTGGAGATCGGCCTCGCCGAGGCCGCCCAGACCCGTGGCCTCGTTCCCTGGCCTGGGTCGAAGGGCTTGACGGCGCCGGTAAACTAGCGACACACCATTTGTCACGCTGACAGGCGTGCGACAGCGCAGCCGTCACCAGTCTCCCCAGCGCCATGGCGCCGGGGGTGATGCCGGTCAGTCAGGGAGGATAAGGCAGACCTTGGCGAAGGAACGCATCGAGAGAGACGACGAGGACCTCGTCAGGCTCTATCTGACCGACATCGGGCAATACCCGTTGCTCACCAAGGACGACGAGGTCCGCCTGGCCCAGGCCATCGAAGGGGGCCGTGCCGCCGAGCTCGACATGGCCCTCAAGATGAAGGACCTGACCCCGGCCAAGCGTCGTGAGTTCAAGCGGGCGGTCCAGACAGGCGAACAGGCCCAGC
>JBOGFV010000083.1:0-10376 GCA_050743525.1 Acidimicrobiales bacterium | reverse complement strand
GCTGGGGGGTGACCAGGGGCCCGGGCCGAGGTGCGCCGATACGCTTCGCCGGTGGACCAGCTGTTCGATCCCGGCTACATGGCGGACCCGCTGCCGCGCTATGCGGAGCTGCGGGAGCGGGCCCCGGTCCACCTCGACCCGCGGGGGTTCTGGGTGCTGGCCCGCCACGCCGACTGCCTCGAGGTGCTGCGGTCCCGAGCCACGTCGGTGGACGCCACCAACCTGGACCCCGACCACCTTCCCGACGGCCTCGGCCGCCAGCCCGGCTCGCACCTCACCGACGAGATGGCCCAGGCCATCGACGACAACCGCCCCTTCCTGTTCCGTGACCCGCCCGAGCACACCCGCCTGCGCGGGATCGTGTCCAAGGCCTTCACCCCGCGCATGGTCGACGCGCTGCGACCCCGGATCGAGCAGCTGGTGGAGGAGTTGGTCGACGAGGCGTGCGAGCGGGGCGAGATGGACGCGGTCCGCGATTTCGCCTACCCGCTGCCCATCCAGGTGATCTGCGAGATGTTGGCGATCCCGGCCGCCGACCGCGGCAAGTTCTCGGAGTGGTCGTCGGTGCTGGCCCGGGGCCTCGACCCCGACTTCCTCCAGCCCGAAGGAGCGATGGAGGAGCGCTTCGACACGGTGGCCGCCTTCGGCGCCTACTTCTTCCCGCTGCTCGAGGAGCGCCGCCGCCACCCGGGGGACGACCTCCTCAGCCAGCTGGCCCTGGCCGAGGAGTCCGGCGAGTTCCTGAGCGAGGGCCAGATGCTCTCGACGGCCATCCTGCTGCTGGTGGCCGGCCACGAGACCACGGTCAACCTGATCTCGGGCGGCCTGCTCGCCCTCGTCCGGCAGCCCGACCAGCTGGTCCGGTGGCGTGACGACCCCGCGCTGGGTTCGCGGGCGGTCGACGAGCTCATGCGGTTCGTCTCGCCGGTCCAGATCACCGGCCGGGTCCTGACCGAGGAGCTGGCGCTGCCCTCCGGGCCGACGCTGCCCGCCCACGAGTACCTGGTGGCCGTGCTGGCCTCGGCCAACCGCGACCCCGACGCCTTCAACCAACCCGACACCCTCGATCTCGGCCGCCAAGAGAACCGGCACCTCGGCTTCGGCTTCGGCGTGCACCACTGCCTCGGCGCGCCGTTGGCCCGCCTGGAGACCGCGGTGGCGCTGCCCCGCCTGCTCGAGCGGGCCGCCTCAATTGAGCTCACCACCGACGACCTCACCTACCGGGACCAGGTGGTGCTGCGAGGGCTGGCCGAGCTCCCGGTCCGGGTCCGGGCCGCCTAACGCCGGGGTTAGTGTCGCCCCGGTGGCCGATCACGACGACGAGCTCGACGAGGAGCCCGCCCTCACGCCCGTCGGTTCGGGCCACACCCCGGTCAAGCCGCTGACCCTCGCCATCGACATCGGCGGCACCGGCCTCAAGGCTTCGGTGCTCGACGCGTCGGGCGCCATGGTGGCCGACCGGGTCCGGGTCCCGACCAAGTACCCGCTGCCCCCCGACGGCCCCGACGGCATGGTGGCGACCCTGGCCAAGCTGGTCGGACCGCTGCCCGAGGCCGACCGGGTGTCGGCCGGCTTCCCCGGCATGGTGCGCGGCGGCGTCGTCCTGAGCGCCCCCCACTTCGTCACCGAGTCGGGGCCCGGGTCCAAGGTCGACCCGCACCTGGAGAAGGCGTGGTCCCGCTTCGACCTGGCCGGCGCGTTGCGCGACGCGCTCGGCAAGCCGACCAAGGTGGCCAACGACGCCGATGTCCAGGGCGCCGCGGTGGTCAAGGGGAAGGGCCTCGAGCTCGTGGTCACCCTCGGGACCGGCTTTGGCACCGCCTTGTTCCTCGACGGCGCGCTGCTCCCGCATCTCGAGATCGCCCACCAGCCGTTTCGCAAGGGCGAGACCTACAACGACCAGCTGGGCGAGCGGACCCGCAAGGACATCGGCGACGAGCGCTGGAACACCCGGGTCCGCAAGGCGATCGTCCTGCTCGACGCGTTGCTGTTCTTCGACCGCCTCTACCTCGGCGGCGGCAACGCCCGCCGGGTGAAGCGCGACAACCTGGGCGACCTCCTGGACAAGACGACGGTGGTCGACAACTCGGCCGGGATCCTCGGTGGCATCCGCCTGTGGGGGGCCGAGCACCTGGCCCTCTGAGCACCCCACGGGCGCGCCGGCCAGCGGGGCTCCGGACCGGATCGGCCGCCCGAAGGCGGCCGAATCTCACATCGCCGGAGGAGTTCGAGCCGCCGAAACCCCGGCCTCGACGCAAGTCTCAAGTGACTTGACAATCGGGCGGACCCGCGGTTTCCATGGACCGGCCGGGAGCACGCCCGGTCCACTGATGAGCGGGGGCATGAGGTGAGAACCATGCACCGGACGACCGTCAGCCGGGGCGCGGGGGCGCTGCGGCACGGTCGGCCGTGACCGCGCCCGCCGAGTTGCTCGACCGGATCGTCGTCGAGGGGCCCCTTGCGGTCTCCGCCGGCTCGGTCCCCCTGGGTCGGGCGCACTGGCCGGAGCGGCATCTTGGCATCGACCTCGAGGCGGCCGGCTACGTCGAGGAGGAGTTCGTGATCCGGGGCCAGGCCGACCTATTCGGCTACGACGCCGCCCTCCGGCCGGAGGTGATCGAGCCCGGCGTCGGGTTCACCACCCGGGTCCTCGTCCGCCGTCCGGCCGACCTCGCACGGTGCAGCGGCCTGGTGGCCCTCGAACCCAACCACGCCGACGCCGACCGGTCGATCACCTGGGGCGCCACCGCGCCCTGGCTCCTGCGCAACGGCCACGCCCACGTGGGCATCACCCAGGAGCGTTCGATCGTCAGCGACCTGCAGCGCTTCGACCCCGAGCGCTACGGGAGGCTCTCCATCGACCGACCGGGGCTCGGTTGGGACATCGTCGGCCTTGTCGCCTCCCTGGTGCGCTCGGGGAGGCCAGACGATCCGCTCGGGGCCCGGTCCACGCGCTCGATCTTGTCGGGCTGGTCCCAGACCGGCACCTTCTGCCGGACGTTCCTCGGCGACGCCTTCGACGAGCGATGGCGGCTGGCCGATGAGCGACCGGTGATCGACGCGTATGTCGT
Source organism: Acidimicrobiales bacterium (assembly GCA_050743525.1). Lineage (GTDB taxonomy): Bacteria > Actinomycetota > Acidimicrobiia > Acidimicrobiales > RAAP-2 > Palsa-461. The sequence goes on along the minus strand of JBOGFV010000083.1, from coordinate 7,305 downwards.
CTGCATCTCCTCGGGGGGTGCGCTGCGCCCCGGCTACGCGCCGCTGAGCGGCGGCCAGCCGGTGCTGCCGTGGGACGACGAGCGGCGGACCATCGGTCCGCACGGAGTCCCGGTCATCGAGCTGTTGAGCGAGGGGGAGGCGGAGACTCACCGGGCGGTGCTGCGCGCCGACACGGACGGGCCGCTGGACAAGTACCGCCTGTACGAGGTCGCCGGGACCTCGCACGTCGCCACCGGCTTCATCGGTCTCGCCACCAACCACGCTCAGCTGGTCGAGCGCGGCTGGCCGGAACGGTCGCGCGACATCCTGGAGGAGCCCTCCACGGCCCGCCTCGACTTCGTGGCCCGGGCCGTGTTCGCCGCCGTGGACCGGTGGGTGGGAACGGGGGAGCCACCGCCGCGCGCGTCCAGGTTCGAGTACCTGTCCCGCCGCGCTGCCGGCGTGCACGGCCGGATGCCCGAGGCGTTGCCGATAGTGCGCGACGGCGACGACAATGCGGTGGGCGGGGTCCGGACGCCCTGGGTCGACGTCCCCGCCGCCACCTACCTTCCGCACAGCACGCCGCGGCCGGGCGGATGCCTGCCGGCCGGCTCGGCTCCCTATACCGACCCGGCATTCCTGGCCGATCTGATCGGCCACACGGTGCCCTTCAGTGAGGGTGCGCTTGAGCGGCGCTACTCCAGCCGGTCCCTATACATGACACGGTTCGTGGCACGCTGCGATGAGCTCGTCGCCGAGCGATTGCTCCTGCGAGAAGAGGCCGACCAGCTTGTCCACGACACCGAGGAACGGATTGCCTTCACGCGCTGAGTGGGCCCAGCGCGCCGAGGGCGCGTACTGGCATCCCGAGGCCCTCGCCCGCGCCTGGCGCGGCGCCGGGGGCCGGGTCGTGGGGATCCTCGGCCACGACGTGCCGCGTGAGCTGGTGTCGGCGGCCGGGATGTTGCCGGTGCGCCTCGCGCCGGCCCGACTCGGGCCGAGCGACGGAGGGCCGGCCGAGCGGTCGCCGTTCCAGCTCGCTCCGGACGCCCAGGTGGTGCTCGACGCGTTGGCGGGCGGGCGGCTGGACTGGCTCGACGCGCTGGTGATCGGGCGGGACACCGAGGCGCAGACCAAGCTCTTCTATGTGCTGCGCGAGCTCCTCCACGCGGGCGACCTGGCTCCAATGGCGGTGTGGTTCTACGACCTGCTCCGGGTCCCCGACCCGGCGTGCGCACGCTACAACCGCCTCCGGGCCACCGAGTTCCGCGACGTGCTCGGTGCATGGTCCGGGAGCCGCCCCGACGACGACGCGGTGCGGGCCGCCATCGGTCGGGCCAACGCGACGACGCGTCGCATGGAGCACCTGGGCGACCGGCGCCGCGGGTCCCCGCCGCGGCTGTCGGGAACCGATGCGCTGGTGCTCTCGGGCGCGGTCATGGCGATGCCTGACGAGAGGGCTCACTCGCTCATCGACGCCGTGCTCGGCGATGGAGGGTCCGAACGCTCCGGGGTGCCGGTGTTCGTGACCGGCTCACCGGTGGACGACCCGGCGCTCTACCGGGCCGTCGAGGACGCCGGGTTCCTGATCGCCGGTGAGGACCACGACTGGGGTGCGCGGGCGTGGCACCTGATCGAGGAGACCCCCGATCCCCTCGAGGGACTCATCGGGAGCTACCTGGCGGCGCCACCGCCGGCCGCCCGCACCGGGCTGGCCGAGCGCCGCGACGCGGTGGCCGGGGCCGCCCGCCGGGCCGGGGCCCTCGCCGTCCTCCAGCTCGTCTTCGACCACGACGGGTCGGCCGAATGGGAGGCGCCGGGGATCGCCGCCCGGCTCGAGGTCCCGTTCCTCTCGGTCCGGTTGCCGTGGCCCCGAGGCGACGAGGTCTCGGCGTCGCGCCTCGTCTCGGGTCTGGAGCGGGCCCTGGCGAGCGCCGATGGCTGAGCCCGCCCACCTGCCAAGACGCCACGAGCTCGAGGTGACCGGTGAGATCCTGGCCCACCAGCGCGCCTGGTTGTCCGGGGTGCGCGAGCGCGTCGTGAGCGGAGAGCCCTTCGCGGTGCTGAGCGCTGATGCCCCGCACGAAATCTACCGGGCGCTCGACATCCCGTACGTGGTCCTCCAGTGGTGGACGTCGTTGCTCGCCTCGCGCCAGCGGGCCGCCGCGGCGCTCGACGCCCTGCGGGCGGCCGGCTTCCCCGACGACCGGGACCAGTACAACGCCCTCGCATTCGGGGAGCTGCTGGCGGCCGACCCCGAGCCACCCTGGGGCGGGCTGCCGGTGCCGTCGATTCTCCAGGCCCCCGTCACCGGCGATGGCACCCGCAAGCTGTTCGAGGCATGGGCGGCGGCGGCGGGCGCCGTCTTCCTCCCGGTTGAGCACGCCATCGACGTCCGACTCGACCTGCCGAGGCGTTGGTGGGAGGAGCTGCCCGAGCACTGGGACCGCCACCTGCCGGTCGAACGGATCGATCTCATGACCGACCAGCTCCACGCGCTCGTCAAGCGCCTCGAGGCGATGACGGGGCGCACCTTCTCGATGGACCGCTTCGCCGAGGTGATGGCGCTGGCCAACGAGCACGCCACCTGGAACCGTCGCAGCCGCGACCTCGTCGCCGACGCGGTGCCGGCACCGGTGAGCGCGGCCGAGACGATGACGGCCACCATGATCCCGCAGTGGCACCGGGGCAGTCCCTGGGGCCGTGACGCGGCCCGGTCGCTGTACACGGAGCTCGAGGCCCGCCGGGATGCGGGTGTCGCCGTGTGCCCTGACGAGCGCCTCCGCCTGATGTGGCTCGGGCGGGGGCTGTGGTCGAGCCTCGGGCTCTATCGCGAGTTCGAGGAGGACCACGGTGCCGTGTTCGTGTGGTCGATGTACCTGGCGCTCGCCGCCGATGCCTACTACCGGCGGCTCGAGGGGGCCGACCCGATGCGGGCGCTCGCCTCCCGGTTCGTCCCGATGGGCGAGGAGATCCGGATGCCGAGCTGGTCGGCGCCCTGGCATCTGAACGAGGCCCGCCGGCACCGCATCGACGGGGTCGTGAGCTTCGGAGAGGACGACTACTTCAGCGCCCGGCTGCTGCGCGAGGCGGGGATCCCGGTCCTGTCGATCGAGGCCACCAATGTGGACGGCCGGACCTGGGACCCCGGGTCGTTCCGCGCCATGCTGGCCGAGTTCCTGGAGCACGAGGTGCGGCCCGCCGCCGCCGAGAGGGGACCATGACGTCGTCGAGCACCCAAGCCGATGGGGGTCCCGCTTCCGACGCGCCGCTGGCCGGGATGGTGGTCATCGACCTCACTCGGGCGCTGGCCGGCCCGGTCTGCACGCTCATCCTGGCCGGCCTGGGTGCCGAGGTGGTCAAGATCGAGGATCCACGTGGGGGCGACGTGGCTCGTGGCAACGCGCCCTTCGTCGGCCTCAACGGCCTGAAGATGGTGCGGGAGTCCGAGGGCGACGTGTCGCTGGCCCTGCTCACCCGGTGCCGGGGAAAGCAGAGCGTCACCCTCGATCTGAAGCACCCCGAGGCAGCCACCGTGTTCACCGACCTCGTCGCCCACGCCGACGTCGTGGTGGAGAACTTCTCCGCGGGGACAGCCGACCGGCTGGGCGTGGGGTACGCCGCCGCGAGGGCGGCCAACCCGGGCGTCGTGTACTGCTCAATCAGCGGCTTCGGACAAGACGGGGGCGAGGGCGTGCGGGCCATGGACGCCCTGATCCAGGCGTTGAGCGGGCTCATGCTGGCAAGTGGAGGGCCGCAGGACCCGCCGATCCGGGTGGGGGTCCCGGTGGCCGACGTCCTCACCCCGATCTACGCGGTCGTCGGGATCCTGGCCGCGCTCACCCGTCGGGCCCGCAGCGGCGCCGGCGAGCACATCGACGTCTCGATGCTGGGCACGCTCACCTCGCTCGTGGCCACCGAGGACTGGGCCGCCCTCGAGCGGCTCGGCCAACCGCTGCGCACCGGCCCGACCTTGCCTCGCCTGGCCCCCTTCGGCCTCTACCGCGCCGCCGACGGATGGTTCGCGCTGGTGGCGCCCCAGGACCGGATGGTGAGCTCGCTCTGCACCGCCATGGGACGCCCGGAGCTCGCCGAAGACCCGCGATTCAAGAGTCGCGACGCTCGCGTTCGTCACGCGGACGAGCTAACCGCCGAGATCGAGCGGTGGGGCGGTGACCGGAGCGTCGCCGAGGTCGTGGCGACCCTGGTCGCCGCGGGCGTGCCGGCCGCACCCGTGCGGACCCCCGGCGAGGCGGTGCTCGACGAGCGGGTCGCCGACCGCGGGGAGACCGCACCGGTGGTCCACCCGGAGCTCGGCGAGATCCCGGGACTCCGGACGGCCGGGCTTCCGCTCAGATTCGCGCAGTCGGCCCCGCTCGAGCTCGCTCCCGCGCCGCGGCTCGGCGAGCACACCGAGGAGCTGCTCACCCGGATCGCTGGGTACAGCGCGGATCGAATCGCGGCCTTGCGGGCCGACTCGGTCGTCTGATCCTCCCCGGTCGGGAACGGGGCCGGTCTGTACAGTGAGCACCCGATGACCGAGACGGCGGGTGCTCGGAAGCCGAAGCACCGTCCCCGCCGGGTCGGTCACGTGTTCGCCGCGCTGTCGCGCGGGATCCGTCGCGAAATGACCGAGGCGCTGAAGCCCATCGGCGTCGACGTCCGCGAATGGACCACTCTCGACTTCTTGGACGACCGGCCGCGGTCTTCCAATGCCGAGTTGTCCCGGCGCCTCGGGGTGACCCCCCAGGCGGTGCACACCGTGGTCCTCCAACTGGAGCGACGGGAGTTCATCGAGCGGCACCCCGACCCCGACCACGGGCGCATCGCGCGCTTCACGCTGACCAAGGCGGGCACCGACGTCCTGCGAGCGTGCGACCGAGCTGCCGACCGGGTGGAAGAGCGGGTCTTTCGCAGTCTGAGCGCTGCCGATCGGCGGGCGCTGCTCACGAGCGCCGTGACCGCTTTGCGGTCGCTCGAGCAGCCCACCGCCGACTCCTGAGCGAGACGCCCTCCCAGCGGGCTGCGGGGCGGCCGAAGCCCCGAATATAAACTTGCTTGAGATATGCCGGGACGGTGGGGACGGTTCTGAGTGCGGATCCTGATGGTCGGTGACCTGATCCTCGACGAGCCGGACGCCGACGCCTCGTTCGCGGTGGCGGCCCCGGTGCTCCGAGAGGCCGAGGTGGTGATCGGCCACGTCGAGGTGCCGCACTCGCGGCGGGGCGCCGTGCACTCCTCGGACGTGCCGGCCCGACCCGCCGATCCGGACAACCTCTCGGCCCTCGGTCGGGCCGGCTTCAGTGCGGTGACCCTGGCCGGGAACCACATCGCCGACGCCGGGCCGGAGGGCATCGAGGACACGCTCCAGGAGCTGGAGAGACTCGGCATCCCGGCGACCGGGGCCGGTCGCGACCTCACCGAGGCGCGGCGACCGGCGGTCCTCGAGGCAAGTGGGGTGACGGTGGGGATCCTCAGTTACAACTGCGTCGGGCCACGGGAAAGCTGGGCCCGCCCCTCGAAGGCGGGCTGCGCCTACCTCGAGGTCCTCACCCACTACGAGCTCGACCACGCCTCGCCCGGTGGGCCGCCGGCGATCTACACCTTCGCCACGCCCACGAGCCTCGACGCCATGCGCGAAGACCTCGCCGAGCTGCGGCCGTCAGTCGATGTCGTCGTGGTCGCCCTGCACAAGGGCATCGGCCACCTGCGCGCCGCGCTCGCCATGTACGAGCGCGACGTGGCCCACGCGGCCGTCGACGCCGGCGCGGACGTGGTCGTCGGCCACCATGCCCACATCCTCCGGGGCATCGAGGCGTACAAGGGCCGGCCGATCTTCCACGGCCTGGGCAACTTCGTGACCGTGACGAGGGCGCTGTCGGTTGACAACACCGAGACGCCCGAGGCCGCCGCCTGGGCCAAGCGGCGCATGGAGCTGTTCGGGTTCGTGCCCGATCCGGCGATGCCGACGTACCCGTTCCACCCCGAGAGCCGCAATGCGATCATCGCTGAGTGCACCGTGGCCGGGGACGGGACGCTCAGCGCGGGGTTCATCCCGTGTTGGATCGACGACGAGGCGCGGCCGGTGCCGGTGGTGGGGGAGCGCGCCCGCGCCGTCGCCGACTACGTGTCGGTGATCGGTGCCGAGGCCGGACTGGTCACCGAGCTCGGATGGCGTGGCGATCAGGTCACGGTGGAGGGCGCGACGCGGCGCCTCGAACGGCGATCGGCGTCCCTATGAGCGCGCCGGTCGTCGAGCTCTCGGCGGGACGCATCGCGGGGACCAGCGACGGCGGCGTCCTGATCTTCAGGGGGATCCCCTACGCGGGATCGCCGGCCGGCGCGCGGCGGTTCGGGCCTCCGCTGCCGGTGGTCCCGTGGACGGGCCTCCGCCAGGCGACCTCCTACGGGCCGACGGCCGTGCAGCCGCCACCGCCACCGGCCCGTCTCGACGGAGGCGCCGAAATTCCCCAGGGCGAAGACTGCCTGGTGCTCAACGTCTGGACGACCGGGCTGACCGGCGCCCGGCCGGTCCTCTTCTGGATCCACGGCGGCGGGTTCAGCACCGGGTCGGGCTCCGCCCCCTGGTACGACGGGTCGGCGCTGGCCGCCCGTGGCGACGTAGTGGTGGTCACGGTGAACCACCGGCTCGGACTGCTCGGGTTCCTGGACCTTGCCGAGCTGGCCGGCGACGCCCTCGCGGACTCGGCCAACGCGGGGATGCTCGATCTGATCGCGGCCCTGCGCTGGGTCCGCGGGCACATCGCGTCGTTCGGGGGCGACCCCGGGCGGGTGACGATCTTCGGCGAGTCCGGTGGTGGTGGCAAGGTCGCGACGCTCCTCGCCATGCCCGACGCGGCGGGGCTTTTCCACCGTGCGGCCATCCAGAGCGGGATCTTCCGAGGCGGCCCGGGCCAGCTCCTCCAGGGCCCGGAGCGAGCGGCCGCGATCGCCCACCGTGTCGTGGCCGAGCTGGGCTCGGTCGACGAGCTGCGGCGGGCCCCGGCCGCTCGGTTGCTCGAGATCCAGCGGGCGGTCGAGGCGGAGCGAACCCCGGGCACCGCCTCGGTGATGGCGTTCTGCCCGACCGTGGACGGCCGGGTCGTCACCGACCATCCGCAGGCCGCGGTGGCCGCCGGGGCCTCGGCGGAGGTGCCGCTCATCATCGGGACCAACCGCGACGAGGTGACCTTGTTCCTGTGGCTCAGCGACGAGGCGTTCCGGGCCGACCCGCTCGGCTGGTCGCCGGACGACGACACGCTGGCGGCCCGGTTGGCCGGGTCCTGTGGCGGCCGGACGGTGGAGATCGTCGAGCAGTACCGGGC
>JBOGFV010000082.1:0-8765 GCA_050743525.1 Acidimicrobiales bacterium | reverse complement strand
AGGCGGTCCGGATCGTGCCCGTACCACCGGCGCAGCTCCGTGGACGGGGCGATCTCCTTCACCCACTCGTCGAGATGCGCGGCCGCCTTGGAGAGGCCTCGTGGCCACAACCGGTCGACCAGCACGCGGGCCCCATCGTTCGGCGACGGCTCGTCATAGATCCGGGCGACCTGCAGCTGCCCTGTTGGCACGCGCCCATTCTCGACGATCGTCGGAGGCGCGACAACGCGATTGGCCTGGGCTTTCGCGCTCTGACCGCGCCCGGTGGTGTCTGCTGAGCAGGCAGCGGGCGCTACCGTCTCTGCGATGACCGCATTGCAGTGGGAGACCCAACCGAAGCTCAACCAACCGGTGATCGTGGCCGCCTTCCAGGGCTGGACCGACGCCGGCGGGGCGGCGTCGAGCGCCGCCACCTTCCTGGCCGAGCAGTGGGGCGCCCGCGAGTTCGCGACCGTCGACCCTGAGGACTTCTTCGACTTCACGGCGCTGCGCCCCCAGGTCCGCCTGCGCGACGACCAGTCCCGCGAGATCGTGTGGCCGGAGAACAAGTTCCTGGCCGCCACGATCCCGGGCTCTCACGACGTGATCTTCCTCATCGGGGTCGAGCCCCACACCCGTTGGCGGGCCTTCTGCGAGGCCGTCACCACGGTGGCGACCACGCTCGAGGCCCGAAGCTTCATCACCCTCGGGGCCATGCTCACCGACGTCACCCACACCCGGTCCTCGCCGGTGCGGGGCTCGTCGGTGGACGGCAAGCTGGCCGACCGCTACGGCCTGGCCCGCCCCCGCTACGAGGGGCCGACCGGGATCGTCGGCGTGCTCCAGGACGCCTTCGCCCGGGTCGACATCCCGGCCGCCTCGCTCATGGCCCAGGTGCCGCACTATGTGCCGCGGATCCCGTCGCCCAAGGCCACGCTCGCCTTGGTCGAGCGGGTCTGCGACCTGCTCGAGACGAGCGTCGGGACCGGCTCACTGGAGCAGGCCTCCGATGCTTACGAGCGCGAGGTCTCCGAGTTCGTCGCCTCCGACGAGGACATCGCCGGCTACGTGTACCAGCTCGAGCGCCGGGCCCAGGAGGTCGAGCCCGAGGTCGAGTTGTCCGACCTGCCGTCCGGGGACACCATCGCCGCCGAGCTCGAGCAGTTCCTGCGAGAGCAAGGCGGGGCGAACTAGTCCAGCCACGAGCCCCTTCGGGCCGCTTGCAGCGCCCGAAGACGGTCGGCGGTCCCATCGCGGCGGGCCCGCGCCACGCCGAGCTTGGCCATCACGCCGTTGGTGACCAGGAGCGCGGTCTTGAGGGGCGGGGCGACGAACCCGACCGCCGTGTGGGGCGCGTACCGGGCCGTGCCCTCCCCGTCGCGCTCGAGCCACCCGGTGAAGGTCCGGGTCCGGAGGCCGATCATCTGGGGCCGGTAGGCGTGGGTGAGCAGCCCGGCCCTCCGGGCGCCCGGCGGGAGGAGCGCGTCGGGCAGCCCGAGTCGGAAACCGCGATGGTCGTGGCCGTCGACGCGGACCGGCACGACGACCGCCGCGCCGTCGGCGCCCCGGTAGGCGAGGACCCGGTGGGGGAGCCCGCGCACCCGCCGGCCCTCCGAGGCCATGTCGACCCGCGGTCCGGTCCCGTGGCGGGGCTCGGCTTGCGGCGCCGGCGGGGGTGGCCACGGCGCACCGACGGTCTCGACCGGTCCGATGGCGGCGAGGTCCGGCCACCACGCGACCCGCTCGACCGCGAGGTCGACCACCACCCGCTCGATGTAGTACTCGCGCAGGATCCGGTTCCACAGCCGACCCTGCTTGGGCGGCCCGACGTGCCGGATGGCCAGCGGCGTGATGGCGGCCAGCCGCTTCCCCGACGGAGTCAGGTCGATCTCGGCCTGACCCTGGACCAGGACGAAGCTCGGGCTCACCGAGAAGCCGTGGTCACGGGAGTGGTAGGCGAGGGCGACGTGCGGGTCCCGGACGATCCGCTCCAACTTCTTCGAGAACCCGAGCGAGGTGGTGAAGGCCACCGAGCCGGCCTCGCGATCCCGGATCCCGCACGGGCACACGGCGGTCACGACCGCGCCCCCCGCCGCGGTGAGGTACGCCGCCGCGACGGTGAGGTCGCCGGTGATCACCTCGTCGACTCCGTCGGACCACGCCACCGCTTCGCCCACGGCCCTCCTGCCGGCGACCGCAGCGTAGGCGGGCGCTCAGGGGCGCAGGCGACCGAGCTGGTGGCGGAGGCAGGCCCCGAGGTCGGGCCGCCGGAACACGTGACCGGAGTCGGCCAAGCGGACCGGGTCAACCCGCTGGCTGGCGTGGGCGAGCTCCCGGGCGCCAGCGGCGCCGAGGAGCAGGCGGGGCCCGAATGAGGGCACGGGCAGGACGGCCGGGCGCCGCAGGACCCGGGCCAGCGTGGCCGTGTACTCGCGATTGCGGACCGGCTCCGGGGCCACCGCGTTGACCGGCCCGCTGAGGCCGCCGTCGAGGATCGCCCGGGCGTAGATGTCGGTGAGGTCGTCGAGGTCGATCCACGAGAGCCACTGGCGCCCGTCGCCGAGCCGGCCGCCCAGGCCGGTCTCGAAGAGCCGGCGGAAGATCCGCAACGTCCCACCCCGGGCCGACTGCACGATGCCGGTTCGCACGTGCACCACCCGGACACCGGCGTCGGCCGCCGGACCGGTGGCGGCCTCCCAGTCAGCCACCACATCGGCGAGGAACCCGCCGCCGCGAGCTGCCGACTCGGCCAGGGGCGTGTCGCCGCGGTCGGGCCCGTAGAAGCCGATCGCGGACGCGGTGACGAGGACGCGCGGACCGTCCTCGAGCTTGGCCATCACCTCGGCGATGCGGCGGGTCGGCTCGATCCGGCTGTCCCGGATGGCGCGGCGGTGCGCATGGGTGAAGCGCCCGGCGATGGACTCGCCGGCGAGGTGCACCACCGCGTCGAGGCCCGCGAACGCGTCCGGGTCGGGCTTCTCGGGTCGCCACTCCCGCTCGTCGGGGTGGGTGGTCGACCGCCGGACCAGCCGGATGACCCGGTGCCCGCCGGTCGAGAGGAACGCCGAGAGCGCCGAGCCGACCAGGCCCGACGCGCCGGTCAGCGCGATCGTGAGCGGGACGTCGCGGAGCGCTCGCAGCCGGTCGTGCGCGGCCAGGTCGTCGGCCAGCTGGCGGTGCCGGTAGCGGAAGGGCCGGCGCAGCGCCATCTCCGGTACCGGGGTCTCGACCGTGTCGAGCACCCGGGTCGCCGATCCGTCGACCTCCTCGAACCGGTGGAGGTGGTGCCAGCGCAACGGGAGCGACACGAGTCGGTCGGCGAACTGGTGGGGCGGGTCGTAGGCGCCGTGCTGGGCGACCCAGCGGACCCCGCCGGGGAGGACCAGGACCGTCCGCCCGTCCCGCAACGAGTCGGCGGCGCTCCCGATCCGGATCGGCTGCCACGGCGGCAGCAGCCGGGCCAGCGCGCCCGGGCGCTCGTGCCAGGCGAAGACGGTCTCGATCGGCGCAGCAACGACGCTGGAGTGGTGGAGCCCCATGGCAGTTCCCCACTCTCATCCCCGCCGAGTCCGGGTGGCCAAACGCGGGCGTGCCGTCTCCCTCGACCTCCAATAGGTTCAGGCCGGTGACCGTGATCATCCCCGAGGCCCACCTCGCCCACGTCGCCGATGCGCACCGGCGGCTCTTCGCGGCGGTCGACGGGCTCACCGACGCCCAGGCCCGGGCCCCGAGCCCGCTGCCGGGCTGGACGGTCGGCCACGTGCTCACCCATCTGGCCCGCAACGCCGACAGCCACGTCCGGCGGGCCGAGGCGGCCACCCGGGGCGAGGTGATCGACCAGTACGTGGGGGGACTGGCCGGCCGGGGCGCCGACATCGAGGCGGGGGCCGGCCGCGGGGCCGCCGAGCTGGTGGCTGACGTGCGCCGCTCCGGCCTGGCCGCCGAGGCGGCGTGGTGGGAGTTGCCGGTCGAGGCGTGGTCGAGGATCACCCGCGACGGTGACTCGCGGGAGCGCCCGCTCTTCGAGCTCCCGTCGCGTCGCTGGCAGGAGGTCGAGGTGCACCTGGTCGATCTGGGCGTGGGGCCGACGCCGCGCGACTGGCCCGACGCGTTCGTGATCGAGTGGCTGCCGCGCACTCGCGAGCGGATGGACACCGCGCTCGCGCCCGAGTCGCGCTCGCTCCGCTGGGAGAGCCCGGCCGACGAGCTGGCCTGGTTCTACGGGCGTCTCCACCGCGACGACGCCCCCGACCCGCCGGCCTGGGGGTAGGGGCGGGTCAGCATGGGGTGACAACGATCCCGGGTCGGTGGCCGGATGGCGCGTGACCAGCCCGGTCTCAACCGACCTGGGAGTATCGGTCCTCCGCCGAGCCGCCCGCCGCGGTTCGCGAGTACCGTCGATGGGATCGGCAGCGCCACCAGCGGGCCAGATCCTCAGGGGGTCACAGATGGGCAACTTCGCGATGACGATCGACGGCCAGGAGGTCGCGACCACCGCGACCTTCCCGGTCATCAACCCGGCGACCGGCGAGGCCTTCGCCGAGGCCCCGGACTGCACCAGGGACCAGCTGGACGCCGCCTTCGAGGCGGCCGGGCGCGCCTATCGGGAGTGGAAGGCCGACGAGGCGGCCCGGCGCGAGACGCTCCAGAACGCCGCCAACATCCTCTTCGGCGCCGGCGAGGCGATCGGCCCGACGCTGACCGCCGAGCAGGGCAAGCCGCTGCGCGACGCGAGCGGGGAGGCATTCGCGGCCGGCATCTGGTTCAAGTACTTCGCCGACCTCGAGATCCCCCGCCAGGTGATCCAGGACGACGACAACGCGTCGTCCGAGGTGATCCGCAAGCCGCTCGGGGTGGTCGCGGCCATCACGCCGTGGAACTTCCCGATCGTGTTGGCGGCCTGGAAGATCGCCCCGGCGCTCCTGGCCGGCAACACGATGGTGCTGAAGCCGTCGCCCTACACTCCGCTCTCGACCCTGAAGCTGGGCCAGCTGCTCGCCTCGGTGTTCCCCCCGGGCGTCTTCAACGTGGTCTCGGGCGGCGACGACCTCGGGGCGTGGATGACCTCGCACCCGGTGCCCCGCAAGATCAGCTTCACCGGCTCGGTGGCGACCGGGAAGCACGTGGCCGCTTCGGCGGCCCCGGACCTCAAGCGGGTCACCCTCGAGCTCGGCGGCAACGACCCCGCGATCCTGCTCGACGACATCGAGCCGGCCAAGGTGGCCGACAGCCTGTTCTGGGGGGCCTTCTCCAACAACGGCCAGATCTGCTCGGCCATCAAGCGGGTGTACGTCCCCGAGGCCCTCTATGGCGAGGTGGTCGACGCGCTGGTCGACCGGGCCCAGGCCGTGAAGGTCGGCGATGGGACCCTGGAGGGAACCCAGCTCGGCCCCATCAACAACAAGCCCCAGTTCGAGCGGGTGAGCGAGCTGGTCTCCGAGGCGCTGGCCGGCGGAGCCAAGGCCGCGACGGGCGGCAAGCCGGTCGACGGCCCGGGCTACTTCTTCGAGCCGACCATCCTCACCGACGTGAGCGACGGCGCCCGCATCGTCGACGAGGAGCAGTTCGGCCCGGCCCTGCCGGTCATCCCCTACCAGGACCTCGACGATGCGATCGCCCGGGCCAACGCGACCCACTTCGGCCTGTCCGGCTCGGTGTGGAGCGCCGATGCGGGCCGCGCCGCCAAGGTGGCCGAGCAACTCGAGTGCGGGACCGCTTGGGTGAACGCGCACCTGGCCCTCGCCCCCAACCAGCCCTTCGGGGGCTCCAAGTGGAGCGGCATCGGGGTCGAGAACGGGGTGTGGGGCTACGAGGGCTTCACCGAGCTGCAGGTCCTGTACCGCTCGAAGGCCTGATCCCGAACCGAGTCAGCACCCGAGCCCCGACGCCACCGGGATCGGCAGCTCGGCCTCGAGCCGCATGCCGAGCCCGGCCAGCGCCGAATCGGAGCCGGTGGTCCCGATCAGAGAGACGCTCACCGGCAGGCCGGACCGGGTGCCGACCCCGGCGGGCAGGGCCACGACCGGGAACCCGGTCCAGTTCCAGTAGTAGGTGAGGGAGATCAGGGCGGTGTCGGTCCCGACCCGCCAGTAGCCGTCGCCGCGGGGCGGCGCCACCACCGGGACCGTCGGCTCCAGCACCGCGTCGATCCGCTGCCCGGCGAACCACTCGCGCCACGACCACGTGACCTCGTCCCGGCGGACCTGCATGGCCACGTAGTCCTCCGCGGAGAGCCCCGCCCGCTCGGCCCCTTCAACGAGACCCCGCACCGACTGGCGGTAGCGGTCGCGTCCCGACGCCAAGCGCCGGTGGAACGGGAGCATGTCGGCGGCGAACACGCTGAAGAAGTCGGCGGTCACGTCGAGCGGGGCCGGGGACGCCAGCTCGACGACCATCGCGCCGAGGCCCTCGCAGGCCGCGATCGCCCGCTCGTAGCCGTCGGCGACGTCCGGGTCGACCTCGACCGTGGCGACGCGGGGAGACCGGGCTAGCCGCAGGCCGGCCAACGACGGCGGTGCCACCGGCCCGGCCCCGGGGGCGCCGGTCATCGCGCCGAGGACGAGCGCGCAGTCGGCCACGCTCCGGGCCATCGGGCCGAGGTGGTCGAGGCTCGGCGCCAGCGGCACGATCACGTCCAGGGGGAGGACGCCCCGGGTCGGCTTGATGGTGGCGGTGCCGCACAGCGCCGAGGGGATCCGGAGCGATCCGGCGGTGTCGCTGCCGGTCGCGGCCGGGACCATCCGGGCCGCCAGTGCCGCCGCGGACCCGCCGCTCGACCCGCCGGCCGAACGCGAGAGGTCCCAGGGGTTGCCGACCTGGTCGGTGGTCCCCCCGGCCGCGAACTCATGCGTGTGGGTGTGCCCGACCAGGACCATCCCGGCGCCCCGCAGCCGCGCCCAGGTCATGGCGTCGCGCGTCGGCGTCTCGTCGTAGACCCGGCTCGACGCGGTCAGCGGGAGGCCGGCCACCGCGTAGAGGTCCTTCAGCCCGATCGGGATGCCACAGACGGCCGGGGGAGGGCCGTCGGCGGCGATCCGCCGGGCGCTCAGCCGGTGGTCGGCGGCCCGGGCCGCGTCGCGTGCCTCATCGGGATAGACGCGTACGAACGCGTTGACGGACTCCGGGTCGCCGTCGAAGGTGTGCCGCCCGTCCCGCTCCTCGATCCGGGCCAGGCACGCCTCGAGGAGCTCAGTGGCCGAGAGTGACCGGGCCGCCAGGAGCGCGGCGGCCTCGGCCACCCCGAGGTCGGCCGGGTCGGTCGTGTCCCCGCTCCCCGACGCCATGGCGCCCACTGTACGGAGGCGGCCCGGATCGGGCACCTCGGCGGCCCTCAGTTCAAAAGCTGGCCGAGCCAGGTGCGGATCGAGGCGGCCACCGAGTGGCGCGTCGCGACCGGGTCATCGGAGCTCGCGATGAGCATCGCCGCTGGAAACGGTCGACTTCGAGATTCCGCTCGGCGACCTCGGCACCTACCCGGCCAAGCTCGTGCCCACGGCGTTCTGCTTCGACCACTTCACCAACATCCGCGCCGACCTCTTCGCGCCGAGAGGGTCGATCACCGGCGAGCGGCCCCCGGTCGACGAGGCGCGGGTCACGCCGGTCCTCGACTGGATCGAGGCGGCGCTGCCCCAGCAGAACCGCGACGTCGTCGCGTCGATCGAAGGGCCGGCCGACCTGGTCGTCACCGGTCCGGGGGCCGCACCATCCGGGTGGGCCCGGCCGGGGCCGCCGCCGCGACCGTCAGTTCGGACGCGCTCGGGCTCGTGCAGTGGATCACGCAGCGGGCCAACTGGGACGCGCTCGGGCGACGCGCTCGGGCGACGGCGCGCTGCTCGGGAAGGTCAGCCGGCTCCGGGTCTTCTGAGCCCGTTCAGCCCAGCGCGTCGTAGGCGGCGGCCTGGACCGCCGCGTGGATGGCGGGCGGGGTCGGGCTCGTGAACATCAGCTGGGTCAAGACGATCACGTTGAGGTCGCGGGCCGGATCGGCGATCCACGAGGTGCCGAGCCCGCCGTCCCAGCCGAACGCTCCCGCCCGGGGCCCCTCGACCACCACCGAGAGGCAGTAGCCCCAGCTGGAGCCGTCGGGCAGGAAGACGCTCCCGTCCCGGGCCCGCTGCTCGGCGCTCAGGTGGTCGGCGGTCATCTCGGCGACGGCGCCAGGGGAGAGGATCGGCCCGCCGCCCGAGACCATGGCCCGGCCGAAGGCGGCGAGGTCGTCGACCGTCGAGACAAGTCCGGCCGCCCCGTCCTCGAACTGCGGCGAGTGGCTCCACATACCCTCCGGCGGATCCGAGACGCTGAGCCCGTCGTCGTGCGGCTCGTAGAGGGTGGCGAGCCGGGCGGTGTCCTCGGTGAAGAACGCGGTGTCGCGCATGCCGAGCGGCTCGAAGATCCGCGTCCGCAGGACCTCGAAGGGCGTGGTCCCGGTGGCCCGCGCCATCAGGACGCCGAGGACCGATGCGCCCGTGTTGTAGAGCCATTGCTGGCCGGGCTGGGCGATCAGCGGCAGGCTGCCCAGCCCGGCCATCCATTCGTCGGTGCTCGGTTGGGCGCCGGGGTTCGGCGGGCCCAAGGTCGAGAGTCGGAGCTCCGCCTCGGCCAGCGCAACCGGCCACGGTGGGTCGGCGGCGAACAGGTCGGCGTTCACGCCGAACCCGAAGGTGAAGGTGAGCAGGTCGCGGACCGTGATCGGCCGCTCCGCCGGGACGGTGTCGTCGAGGGGGCAGTCGGGCCGGCGGAGCACACGAGGCGAGGCGAGCTCGGGCACCCACTGCCCGATGGGGTCG
>JBOGFV010000081.1:0-10575 GCA_050743525.1 Acidimicrobiales bacterium | reverse complement strand
GTGCTGGCCTGCGCCAAGTGCGGGGCGCTGGCCCGCTGCGAGCGGTGCGGCGCCGCGGTGCGCGAGCACGAGCGGCTGCTGCACTGCGACGCGTGCGGGACCGAGCGCCCGAGGCTGTGCGAGTCGTGCGGCCACCCGAAGCTGAAGGCGCTGCGGGTGGGGGTCACCCGGGTCCGCGAGGAGCTCGAGGCCCTGCTGGGCGAGCCGGTCGGCGAGGTCGCGGGCCCCGACGACGGCCCGCTGCCCGAGACTCGGGTGCTGGTGGGGACCGAGGCGGTGCTGCATCGGGCCCGCCGAGCCGAGCTGGTCGCGTTCTTGGACTTCGACATGCACCTGCTGGCGCCCCGACTCTCGGCGGCCGAGGAGTCGCTCGTGTTGCTGGCCCGGGCCGGGCGGATGGTGGGGAGCCGGGGGGCGAGCGGATCGGGGCTGGTGGTGGCCCAGACGCGGTTGCCCGACCACGAGGTGTTGGTGGCCGCGATCGCGGGGGATCCGGCGCCGCTGGTCGAGCGCGAGCTGGCCTTGCGGCACCAGCTGTCGCTGCCGCCCTACCGGGCCCTCGCCGAGCTGTCGGGGCCCGGCGCGGCCGAGTTCTTCGGCACCCTCGGCCTGTCCGGCTCGGGCATCGGGGACGGGCGGTGGCTGGTCGGCGCGGACGATCATCGGCGGCTGTGCGACGCGTTGGCCGGCACCGCGCGCCCTCGTGATCGGGTCCGGGTGGTGGTCGACCCGGCCGGGGTCTGAAAGGCCGCCCACTACGATGACGCCCCGATGACGACCTTTCCGATCCGCCAGTACGGGGATCCGGTGCTGCGCCAGGCCACCAGTGAGATCGACGAGATCGACGGGCGGGTGGCCAAGCTGGCCGAGGACATGATCGAGACGATGTACGCCGCCCCCGGCGTCGGCCTGGCCGCCAACCAGGTCGGAGTGCAACGGCGGATGTTCGTCTACGACGTGGGCGACGGGCCGGTCGTGGTGATCAACCCCCGCATCGTCGAGTCGAGCGGGGAGTGGACCTTCGAGGAGGGTTGCCTCTCCATCCCGGGGCTGTCGTGGCCGATCGTGCGCCCCGGGTCCGTCCACCTGGTCGGGATCGACCTCGACGGCAACGAGCTGTCGATCGAGGGCGACGAGCTCGAGGGCCGGGCGCTCCAGCACGAGGTCGACCACCTCGACGGGACCCTGTTGATCGAGCGGCTCGACCCCGACCAACGCAAGGAGGCCAAGGCCATCCTGGGGTCCCGGGCGTTGTCACTTCCAAGCACCGACCCGGACGGGCGGCACTCCTTCTGAGGAGGGGGGATCGGCCGGCCCCAGCGCCACGCCGGCCCCTCTTCCTTCAGGTGGTCCCGGAGCCAACCCCCGCTCGAGGCCGGGCGCGCTGGCCTTCGCCGACGCGGCCAGCGACGCCGCCACCATGGTGCTGGCCACCCTCGAGGGGGCGATGCTGGTCGCCCGACCTACGGGGGACCTCGGGTTCGAGGGCGGTCGTGGCCCGGCTGCTGACGGAGTTCACGACCCCCGAATGGTCGGGGGGCCCCACGCCGGCCGTAGCGTTGACGCATGGCCCGGCTCGCCTACCTCGGCACCCCCGAGTTCGCGGTGCCGCCACTGCGGGCCCTGGTCCGGGTCGGCCACGAGATCACGATGGTGGTGAGCGGGCCGGACCGAAAGCGAGGTCGAGGCGCCGCCCTCTCCCCGTCGCCGGTCAAGGCGGCCGCCACCGAGCTCGGCCTCTCGACCTCCTCGGACCTGTCCGACCTCACCGCTCCGGGCGTCGAGCCGCCGGAGCTGGGGGTGGTGGTCGCCTTCGGCCGGCTGATCCGGCCGGCCACGCTGGCCGCCGTCCCGATGGTCAACCTGCACCTCTCCCTCTTGCCCCGCTGGCGGGGCGCGGCGCCGCTCGAGCGGGCCATCCTGGCCGGCGACCCCACCATCGGGGTGTGCGTGATGGCCGTCGAAGCGGGCCTCGACACCGGGCCGGTCTACGCCCGCTCGGAGCTCGCCATCGGCCCGGATGAGCACCTCGGGCCGCTGCGGGATCGTCTCATCGAGGCGGGAAGCCGGCTCCTGGTCGCGGCGGTGGCCCACGGAGCGGCCGGGCTCCCCGAGCCGGTGCCCCAGGAGGGCGAGGCGACCTACGCCAAGAAGATCGAGCCGGGGGAGCTGGAGATCGATTGGTCGGCCCCGAGCGCTCAGGTGCTCGCGGTGGTCCGCCTGGACAAGGCGTTCAGCTTCGTGGGGCGCAAGCGGCTGCGGGTGCTCGAGGCGGGGCCGGCCCCGAGCCATCACCCGGCCGCCGGGGTGGCCCCCGGTACCCTCGCGTCGGGCCTGGTCGCGACCGGGGACGGCGCGGTGCGACTGGAGACGGTCCAGCCCGAAGGAGGGCGCCCGATGTCCGTGCAGGAGTGGCTGAGAGGGGGCCGCCTGCCCGAGCAGGTTCGACTGGGCCGGGCCCGATGACCGACGCGTGGGACCCGGTGCAGTACCGGCGCTTCGCCGCCGAGCGGCGCCAACCCTTCGACGACCTGAGGTCGATGTGCCTGCCGGTCGTGAACGGCCGCATCGTGGACCTCGGCTGCGGCACCGGCGAGCTCACCGCGGAGCTGCACCGCGGGCTCCGGGCCCTCGAGACGGTCGGGGTCGACCGGTCCGAGGCGATGCTGGCCGAGGCGGCCCGGTGGGCCAAGGAGGTGCCCGGGCTGCGCTTCGAGCTCGGCGACCTGGCCGAGTGGCAGGGGAGCGGCGTCGACCTCGTCTTCGCCAATGCGTCGCTGCACTGGGCCCCCGACCACCCCAACCTGCTGGCCCGGCTGCGTTTCTCGCTCGCGACGGGGGGCCAGCTCGCCTTCCAGGTACCGGCGAGCTTCGCCCACCCGAGCCATGTGCTGGCCGCCGAGGTGGCCACCGAGCCCGAGTTCGCGGACCTCGGCGCGGCGGTCATGGCGCCCGGCGAGGCGGTGCTCAGCCCGTCGCGCTACGCGGAGATCCTCCACTCGCTCGGCGCGGTCCAGCAGTCGGCCCGGCTCCAGGTGTACGGACACCTCATGCCCTCGGTGGAGGCGGTCGTGGAGTGGGTGCGCGGCACTTTGCTCACGCCAATCCGGGCCCGCCTCGACGACGCGACGTTCGAGGCTTACCTGTCCCGCTACCGGGAGCGCCTGCTCGCCGAGCTCGGTCAGCAGCGGCCGTACTTCTACGCGTTCAGCCGGATCCTGTGCTGGGCCCGCTTCCCGTGAGCGGGCCCGCCGGAGCGGCGGCCCGATGACCGCGTCGCCCCTCCCGGCGCGCGAACCGGGCCGGTTCGGCGCGCTGAAGGTGGCCCCCTCGCTGCTCTCGGCCGACTTCGGCAACCTGGCCGAGGCGGTCGGCGAGGTCTCGAGCGTGGCCGACTGGCTGCACATCGACGTGATGGACGGCCACTTCGTTCCCAATCTCACCATCGGGCCGCCGGTGGTGGCGTCGCTGCGCCGGCACTCGGGCCTCTACTTCGACTGCCACCTGATGATGACCGATCCGGGCCGCTACCTCGAGGCCTTCGCCGACGCCGGCGCCGACTCGCTCACCGTGCACGTCGAGGTGGGCGACACCGAGTCGCTGCTCGAGCGCATCCGGGGACTTGGCATGCGCGTGGGCCTGGCCGCCAACCCCGACACGCCGTTCTCGGCGATCGACCCGTTCCTGGACCAGGTCGACCTGGTGCTGTGCATGACCGTCCACCCGGGCTTCGGGGGGCAGGAGTTCATGGCTGAGGTCATGGACAAGGTGATGGACGTCCGGGCCGCCATCGACGCGCGCGAGCTGGCCGCCGACCTCGAGGTGGACGGCGGCATCGATGCCGAGACGGTGAAGCGGGCGGCCAAGTCGGGGGCCAACGTCTTTGTGGCCGGCAGCGCCGTCTTCGGCCACGACGCGCCCTGGGAGGCGGTCGAGACGATCCGTCGGGGGGCCGACGACTCTCGGATCTGAGCCATCGGAGGTCGGACGGGGTGGCCAGCCCCAGGCGGGGCTCCCAATATGTGTACATGTACACGTCCCGGGGTAACATAGGGACGGAACAGATCGGCGAAATCAGAGGGAGAACCGCGAAATGGTCGACCTTGCCGACAGGCATGCGCATACGTCAGACACCCAGAAGCTCCGGTCGATCGTGGGAGGTGGCGCCCCAGCCCGCCGGGCCGGGATCAGTTCATCGGGCATTGTGGTGCTCTTTGCCCTCCTGCTGGCGGTGGCGGGCGTGGGGCTGGGGCTGGTGGCCCTGATCATGATGCCGACCAAGGTGACCGGTGTCGCTGGGCCCCAGGGGACCCGCGGTTCCCAGGGCGCCCAAGGAGCGCAAGGCGCGCAAGGAGCGCAAGGCGCGCCAGGCGCGCAGGGATCGGCGGGGCTGCCGGGCAAGCAGGGTCCGATTGGCCCCTTTGGCCGGCAAGGGCAGCGGGGAGCGGTCGGGCCGGCCGGCACGATTGCGGCGAGCCACGTGGTCACTCCGGCCACCGCCACCCCGGTCATGGATCCCGCGGTGGGCAGCTCCCTCTCAGCACTGGCGACGTGTCCGAGCGGACAGGTCTTGTTGGGGGGCGGGTGGCGGGTGTCGGCGCCGACTGACGGGTGGCGTTACCTACAGGTTCGGGCTTCGTACCCGTCGGACGCAACGACCTGGAAGGTGGTCGCGACGGTCACCGGGGACGTGGGCCCCGGGAACTCGTTGACCCTCGAGCCCTACGCGATCTGCGGGACCGCTAAGTAGCCCGGGACCGCTAAGTAGCCCGAGTGCCGGAACCCGGCCCATTGAAGCGGCCCGACGCTCGGTCGAAGCCGTCGAGAAGGTAGCCGAGGCCCACCGCGAATTGGTCGCGGGTGGTGAAGCTGGCGAGCTTGCGCACCACCGGGTCCTGTTCGTCGACCGGGCCGTACCGTTCCCGGGATGCCTGAAGGGCGGCAAAGCCGATTGTGTAGGTGTGCACCGTGGCATAGGCGGTCGCTGACGACTGCGCGTCGAAGCCGGCTTTCATCAGGACCTCCACCATTGCCTCCATTCGGGCCATCGCGGCTGGGGAGACGACTGGACGTCGTAGGTAGATGTGGAGGGCGACAGGCTCACGGACGAGGAAGCGCCGAAGCCGCTCGGCTGCCTCGGCGATCCAGGCGCGCCAGTCGGATCGTCGTACCCGGGGCCGCCAGATGCCGGCGAGCATGCGTGCGACCACTTCGTCGAGCAGGTCGTCCTTGTCCCGTACGTGCCGATAGAGGGTCATCGGGGCGACGCCGAGGTCGGTCGCGAGGCTGCGGATGGTCAGCGTCTCGAAACCGTGGACCTTGACATGGTGCGTCGCGGCCTGCACCACCTGCTCCCGAGAGATCGTCCCCCACGGAACCCGGGGCGTTGGCGCCGGGCGCGCGCTCACCGCGAGATGGCGGTTGACGGAGAGCCGGACGGAGAGGCCATGTGCGTCGGCAGCCTACCGGCCGAGCCCGTCTCCCTTGGTGGCCGTGGACATGCGGACCCGTATGTGTCCCGCCATGCCGCGTCAGGTGGATCCGCCAGTGGGGTCACCTCGCAGCGCTCGTCTCACTCTCGTCGCAGCGTGGACGGCGTCACGCTCATCGAACTGATGGTGGTCCGATTTTTTCCGCCGCCGCCGCCGCCGAGGATCGCAGTGCTCGGTCGGATCGGACCGACGCTCTGACGTCAGCCTCGGCGGCCTTCGACCTGGACGACGGGTTCCCCGTGCTCTCCAATTGTCCGCCCGGGAGGTCGGCATATCCCGTCGGGCCCTCAGGACCCAAGCCGTGAGGGAGAAAAACCCGCCCTGGTCAGGGCTTCTCTTGCCGACCGGTAGGATTCGGGCACTATGGCTCCCTCCCAGGCCCCCAGACCGGGCGACGGAGGGGATGCCCGCGACCTCGCCCACATGGCCCGGGCCGTCGAGCTGGCCGCGCTGGCCCGTCCGATCACCGCTCCCAATCCCTGGGTCGGCGCGGTCGTCGTGGCCGCCGGTGACAGCGGACAGACCTTCGAGGGCATGACCGCCCCGCCGGGAGGTGACCACGCCGAGGTCAGGGCATTGGCCCGGGCCATGGCGGCCGGGCGGTCCACCGGCTCGACCCTCTACAGCACCCTCGAGCCGTGCTCGCACCACGGCCGGACCCCGCCGTGCGTCGACGCGATCATCGAGGCCGGGGTGGCCCGGGTGGTCCTGGGGGTCGTCGACCCCGACCCCCAGGTGTCGGGGCGGGGGATCGCGGCGCTGCGGGCGGCCGGGATCGAGGTGGTGACCGGGGTCGGCGCCGACGTGGTCACCGAGCAGCTGGCCCCCTACCTCAAGCACCGCACGACCGGGCGGCCGTGGGTGGTGCTGAAGATGGCCCTCACCCTCGACGGGCGGACCGCCGCGCCGGACGGCACCAGCCGGTGGATCACCGGCGAGGCGGCCCGCGCCGACGCCCACCGGCTGCGGGCCTGCTCCGACGCGGTGTTGGTCGGGGCCGGCACGGTGCGGGCCGATGACCCCGCTCTGACCGTCCGCGAGGACGGTGTGGAGGCGGAGCGCCAACCGACCCGGGTGGTGCTCGGTTCCGCTCCCACCGACGCCCGCGTGCAGCCGGCCCTCGAAATGGCCGGCGACCTCGACGCGGTGCTCGACGAGCTGGGCGCCCGCGGCGCGCTGCAGGTGCTGGTCGAAGGGGGCGCCCACGTTGCCCACGACCTCCACGCCGCCGGCCTGGTCGACCGCTACGTGCTGTACCTGGCGCCGGCGCTGGCCGGGGGCGACGACGGTCGGCCGGTGTTCGCGGGGCCGGGCGCCGCGACGATCTCGGACTTTTGGCGCGGCCGGGTCGTTTCGGTCGAGCGTTTGGGTGAGGATCTACGAGTGGAGGTGGCGGCCTGATGGCTTTCTCTTCGGTGCGAGACGCGATCGACGCGATCGCGACGGGTGGCATGGTGGTGGTGGTCGACGACGCCGATCGCGAGAACGAAGGCGACCTCATCATGGCGGCCGACGCGGTCACGCCCGAGAAGATCGCCTTCTTCCTCGCCCACACCTCGGGCGTGATCTGCGTGCCGATCCTCCCGGACCGGGCCGACGAGCTCGAGCTCCCGCTCATGGTGTCCAACAACACCGAGTCCCAACGCACCGCCTTCACCGTGTCGGTGGACGCGGCCAAGGGGACGACGACCGGCATCTCGGCGGCCGACCGGACCGCCACCATCGAGGCGCTGATCAACCAGAAGACCGAGCCCGACGACCTGCGTCGGCCCGGCCACATCGTCCCCTTGCGCGACCGCACCGGCGGCGTGCTGCGGCGGGCCGGCCACACCGAGGCCGCGGTCGACCTGGCCCGGTTGGCCGGCATGACGCCGGCCGGGGTGCTGTGCGAGATCGTGACCAAGGACAAGACGGCCATGGCCAGGCTGGCCGAGCTCGAGGAGTTTGCCGCCGAGCACCAGCTGCCCCTCATCTCGATCGCCGACCTCATCCGCTATCGGCGCCAGACCGAGAAGCTGGTCCGCCGGGTCTCGGAGGCCCGCATCCCGACCGCGGCCGGTGACCACAAGGCCTACGTGTACGAGTCGATCATCGACGGTGAGCAGCACTTGGCCCTCGTGCTGGGCGAGGTGGCCGGCCAGCAGAACGTGCTCGTCCGGGTCCACTCGGAGTGCCTGACCGGCGACGTGTTCGGCTCGCTGCGCTGCGACTGCGGGCCCCAGCTGCGGGCCGCCCTCGACCTCATCGAGCGGGAGGGAACGGGCGTCATCGTCTACTTGCGCGGCCACGAGGGCCGGGGCATCGGCCTGGCCGGAAAGATTCAGGCCTACCGGCTCCAGGAGGAGGGCTACGACACGGTCGACGCCAACCTGGCCCTCGGCCACCCGCCGGACAGCCGCCAGTACGGGATCGGGGCCCAGATGTTGGTCGATCTCGGCATCACCACGATGCGCCTCATGACCAACAACCCGACCAAGCGGGGCGGCCTCGAGGGCTTCGGGCTCGACATCGTCGAGCGGGTCCCGCTCGAGGCGGCCCCCAACCCCGAGAACATCTCCTATCTGCGGACCAAGCGCGAGCGGATGGGGCACCTGTTCGATCACCTGGACGCGATCGAGGATCGGGACCCCCCGACCCCGTGACCAGCTCCGAGGAGACCGGGCTCGACCCTTCGGTGTTCGCCGAGGTGGCCGGGAGGGTCGGGCGCCAGATCGGTGCCGACGGCCTCGAGGGCGCGGACGGCCGCGGCCTGCGGGTCGGCGTCGGCTGCGCGCTGTTCAACGGCGGCATCACCCGCCGGTTGCTGGATGGCTGTCTGGGCGGGCTGGCCGAGGCCTCGGTCGACCGCGCCGACATCACGGTCGCGTGGGTGCCGGGCGCGTTCGAGCTGCCGCTGGCCGCCCAGCGCTTCGCCGACGCGGGCACCATCGACGCGGTGGTGTGCCTCGGCGCCGTGATCCGCGGCGACACCAGCCACTTCGACTTCGTGGCGGGGCAGTGCGCGTCGGGCCTCGCCCGGGTCGCCCTCGACTCGGGCATGCCGGTCGTCTTCGGCGTCCTCACCACCGACAATGTCGACCAAGCCCTGGAGCGGGCCCGGGACGACGAGACCAACAAGGGTCGGGAGGCGGCGCGCTCGGCGGTCCAAATGGCGACGACCCTGCGGGCGATTGGCGGTGCCGCGGCGCCGCGTCTGGCCCGGACCGCGGGGGCCTGAGGTGCTGCGATTGGTCGTCCCCAAGGGCTCGCTGGAGCAAGCGACCTTCACCCTGTTCGCCGACGCCGATCTGAAGATCCACCGGTCCTCAGAGGTCGACTATCGGGCCCGCATCCACGACGGCCGGATCGCCGAGGTCCGGGTGCTGCGGCCCCAGGAGATCCCCCTCTACGTCGCCGACGGTCTCTTCGACCTCGGCATCACCGGGCGCGACTCGATCGAGGAGCGGGCCGTCGAGGTCGTGTCGCTGGGCGAGCTCCCGTACTCCAAGTCGAGCGGGGACCCCGTCCGCATCGTCCTGGCCGTCGCCGAGGACTCGCCGGCCCAGTCGCTCGCCGACCTGACCGGCGGCGGCCGGCCGGTGCGGGTCTCGACCGAGTACCCCGAGATCACCCGGCGAGCGCTGGCCGACGCCGGGGTCGATGCCACCATCTCGTTTTCCTATGGCGCCACCGAGGCCAAGGTGCCCGACATCGCCGACTGCGTGGTCGACCTGACCGAGACCGGGCGGGCCCTGCGGGCGGCCGGGCTCCGGAGCATCCACACGCTGCTCGTGTCCTCGACCGAGCTGATCGCCAACCCGGCGTCGGCCAAGGACCCCGAGAAGCGCCGGGCCATGGACCAGATCTACACGCTGCTCATGGGGACCCTCGAGGCCCGCGAGAAGGTGCTGGTGAAGCTGAACGTCTCGGCCGAACGCCGGGCCGCGGTGCTCAAGCGCCTGCCGTCGCTGCGCTCGCCGACCGTCTCGGAGCTGGCCGGCGACGGCGGCTACGCGATCGAGACCGTGGTGATGAAGGACGAGATCAACACGCTCATCCCGGAGCTGAAGGAGCTCGGCGCGAGCGACATCTTGGAGCTGGCCCTGGCCAAGATCGTCCATTGAGGGGCGGCGACGGCTGGCCGGCCCGCCGCCACCCGCGCCTGGGCGTGGTGAGCGCGTTCGAGGACGACCGGGGGCTCGGGACCGTCACCGACGAGGACGGGGCCACCTTCGACTTCCACTGCACCGCGCTGGTCGACGGGACCCGCAGCGTCGAGGTCGGTCGGGCGGTCGTGTTCGTCGTGCGACCGGGTCACGGCGGCCACCTCGAGGCCCGGGAGGTGGTGAAGCGTTGAGGTCAGCCGGCCGGCCCGCCGTCGGGCGAGCCACCGGCCTCTTGGGCCGCCCGTTGGGCCGCCTCCACCTGGACGTAGCCGAGCCGGATCTGGGCCAGCGCGTCACGCAGCGCCGGGCCGGCCTCGCCGAGCCGGTCGGCCAGGCCCTCGACCAGGCTCCCGAAGGCGTCGATGGCCAGCCGGGCCTCGGGGAGCAACGGCGGGCTGGCCGACAGGTAGACGGCGCCCAACTCGAAGAGGCCGTAGCAGTGGTTGGCGATGACGGTCTCGGGCGGAGTCTGGGCCAGGCGCTCCCGCAGGGCCTCGACTTGGGCCGCCGCTTCGATCGCCTCGTCGTCGGGCTCGTCGGCCCCGGCGGCGGCCGGACCGGGCGGGGAAGGGGCGGGCGCGTCGCTGTCGACGCGGTGCTCGCCCGAGGGTGTCCAGAGGCTGGACATGCTGGTACCCTACAAGTTCGAGCTACACGGAAAGCGGGGCGACCAAGGTGCCGCCTCCACCCGTCCACCGCCCCGAAACCGGGATCCGAGGTGCGCCGGGTCGACACGGCAGGCCCGGCTCCGCCGGGCGTACTCCGCTCTCCGCCACCATGGCCCGCGGATGCTCGCGGGTTCGAGCGAGAGGAGTGATGTCGCATCGTCACTGAAGCCACCAACGAGCACCGGATCAACGACCGCATCAGAGCGCGGGAGGTCCGCCTCGTCGATCCCGACGGCCAGCAGCTCGGCATCAAGCCGCTGCCGGACGCCC
>JBOGFV010000080.1:0-2260 GCA_050743525.1 Acidimicrobiales bacterium | reverse complement strand
CTCCCAGCCGGGTGGGACGGCCAGGCCCGGCTGGCGGCCAGCCGTCCCGCCGACGCCGGGGTCGGAGCCGCCACCACCACCGGCCAGGGCGGCGACGCACCCGCCGAGCACGAGGGCGAAGACGAGGCATCCCCCCACCACGACCACCGCGAAACGTCGCACGGGCGAAACGGTCGTGGCCGGACGGTTGCCCGGCCCGGGGTCCCGGGCACCTTCGGACACCCTCGGGCACCAAGTCCAACCGCTCGACTCCCGAGCTGGAGCGCTCGAAGTCACGAGAGCGGTGCACTTGGGCCGCAACGCCTCGAGCACGACCAAGTACGTTGGGCCACCGGGCGCCGCTGCGTCTTGCCGCAGACAAACAAGGGGGTCGACGGTGGCGAAGGGGATACTTCTCGTGGAGACGCGTCCGGCATCAGGCGAGGTCACGGAGTACCACGAGTGGTACAACGAAACCCACATGGGCGAGATCCTTGGCGTCGAGGGGTTCGTCTCTGCTCGCCGGTTCGAGTCTCTTGGCGATGACGGCACGTTCATCGCGATCTACGAGATCGAGGCCGACGACCTCGAGGTGGCCAGGGCGAACCTCCAAAAGGCCACGCCCGGCCACGCCGCTCCGGTCGGGGTAAGCCTCGATCCGCCACCGACCGCCCGTTATTTCCGGGAGATCGCCACCTTCGCCGCGACCTAACCCCGCACCGAAGCGGGCCTTGGAGCCGTCCGCCCGGCGTGGCCCGCTGAAGGCTGGCACGTCCGAGCCCCTTTGGTATCAGATGGGGCTCGTGGAGCGCATCGCGCATCGGGTCAGGGGCAGCGAGTTCGTGGGCCGTTCCGTCAGGACCGGACCCGTGTTCAATCCGGCGACCGGGGAGCAGACCGCGGAGGTCCTGTTCGCCGAGGTCGGCGACGTTGACGACGCCGTTTCTGTCGCCGTGGCGGCGGCCACTGCGTGGGCCGAGACTTCGCTGGCGAGGCGGACCGAAATCCTGTTCAAGCTCCGCGCCGTCCTGGACTCCCATCGAGCGGACATCGCCCGCCTCGTCACCCAGGACCACGGCAAGGTGCTCGCCGACGCGATGGGGGAGGTGGCCAGGGGGATCGAGAACGTGGACTTCGCCTGCGGCATTGCCCGCAGCCTCTCGGGGCGCTACGCCGAGCAGGCCTCGACCGGGGTGGACGTCTACTCGATGCGTCAGCCGCTTGGGGTGGTCGCCGGGATCACCCCGTTCAACTTCCCGGCGATGGTCCCGATGTGGATGTTCGCCAACGCCGTCGCATGCGGGAATGCCTTCATCCTCAAGCCCTCGGAGAAGGATCCGCACGCGCCGGTCCTGCTCGCCGAGTTGCTCGCCGAGGCCGGGGTCCCCGACGGGGTCTTCAATGTCGTCCACGGCGACCGGGTCGCGGTCCAGCGCATTCTCGAGCACCCCGCGATCGCGGCGGTCTCCTTCGTCGGCTCCACGCCCGTGGCGCGCCACGTCTACGAGACGGCGACCCGAGCGGGCAAGCGTGTCCAGGCTCTCGGCGGAGCGAAGAACCACATGGTCGTCCTGCCCGACGCCGACGTCGACTCGGCCGCCGACGCAGCGGTGTCCGCGGCGTACGGATCGGCGGGGGAGCGCTGCATGGCGATCTCGGTCGTCGTGGCGGTCGGTTCGGTGGCCGAGCCCCTGATCGGTGCCATCGCCAAACGGCTGCCCGATCTGCGCATCGGCGACGGGACGGACCCCGAGTCCGAGATGGGTCCGCTCATCACGGCCGAGCACCGAGACAAGGTGGCGTCGTATCTCGAGAGCGCGTCGGCCCAGGGGGCGACGGTGGTCGTCGACGGGCGCGAACACCCGCGAGCGAGCGGGAAGGGCTTCTTCCTCGGTGCCTGCCTCGTCGACGACGTCACGGCGGAGATGGACTGCTATCGCGACGAGATCTTCGGTCCTGTCCTCTCGGTCGTTCGCACCCAGAGCTTCGAGTCGGCGATTGACCTGGTGAATGCCAGTCCGTGGGGCAATGGCGCGGCCATCTTCACGCGCGACGGAGGGGCGGCCCGACGGTTCCAACACGACGTCCAGGCGGGCATGATCGGCGTCAACGTCCCGATCCCCGTCCCGGTCGGGTACTTCTCATTCGGCGGGTGGAAGCAGTCGCTCTTCGGCGATACCCACATCTACGGCCCCGAGAGCGTGAACTTCTACACCCACGGCAAGGTCGCGACGAGCCGGTGGCCGGATCCCGCCACGAGCGAGATCGACCTGGGGTTCCC
>JBOGFV010000079.1:0-12026 GCA_050743525.1 Acidimicrobiales bacterium | reverse complement strand
GTCATCGACCGACCAAGCAGGCCGCGTACACCGCCGGCCTTGGCCCGTATCGCCGCCTGGTGGACGGCATGAAGCGCGGGCGATGGCGAGAACATGAGTCGGAGCAGGTCGTACGGCCCGTCGCTCCACTCCCGTTTGTAGGCCAGGTCGCCGTGCAGGAGGTCGATCTCGGCGAGTTCGGTCGCGAACGCGTGCTCGACTATCGCACGTAGGATCCAGTGTCCCGGGGACGCCCACCCGAACCGCGGGTCGAACCGCGGCGCCGAGTAGCTCAATGTCGTCGCGCTGCGGTCCCGCACGCACTCGCCGCCGGCTCTCGTCCGACCCGGAGTGAACAGGGCGAGCCGTTGCTCGGACGCCGCGGCGCGAAGAGCAGCGATTGAGAAGGGCCCGGTACTCGCCCGAGAGGAAGTGCAAACTCGGGTTCGCTGCCTCCCCGGCTCCGAACACCAGCGCGACCTCTTCAAGATGCCGGTCGATGCCATCGGAGTCGGTAACGACGACGATGTCGAGGTCGACTCCCTTCTCCCGGGCGGCTCGGTCCGCCTTCCGGAACTTCCGCTTCAAGGGTGCTGGGCGGTCGTCCCGGTAGGTCTCGACAGACCCGTGGTCCCGATGGTCCGGCACAGGTCGCAGATTTCGGATCGCCAGTGCCGGGCCCCAGCGGCCGGAACGGGCCCACTCCGATGCGTCGCTCGCAGGAGAGCGGCGCCAGCGCGAGCAACGCGCCATCGGACTCGACGGTGACCACGTGAAGCCGACCACGGCCGAGGTGCTCCCACCAGCTGATGCACCAGAGCGGTTGGGCGCAGTGGGGGCACCCCACCTGATCGGCCAATGCCGACCACCGGCCGGCCAGCACCTCCATCTCCGACGTCGCCGTTGCCACCGCGGCACGCATCGCGATCTCCCTATTCCGCAATCGGCTCGAATGTGGCGACGAGACCAGACGCTTCGAGGTCCGGGAACGCACCGAACAGCACCCCGGTAGCCTCGCCGACGTCCGGGCCGAGCTGTTCGGCGGCCCGACGGGAATGCCGCCAGTGGAGGGTGAGGCATCCGATCGATGAGGTGGCGGCCCTTGCCACGGCGGCGCTGGCCGCTCCGGCCAGGCCGAAGAACGGGACGAGCACCACCGTGGCGATCACCGAGACCACGAGGGAGATCGCCCCGCGACGAAAGATGAACTTGGTCAGCCTGGTCGTCTTCAGGGAGAGGATCGCCCCGAGGCTCATGGTCCCGAGGAACACGGACAGCGCGAGCACGTCGGCGATATGACCAAAGCGCCCGAACTGGTGTCCGTAGAGGAATTCGAGCAGTTGGCGTCCGAACAGGACGACGACGAGCCCGATCGTGCCCACGCTCAACAGGCCGGCTCCGGTGATCACTCGCTGCACGCGGCGGAGCCCAGGCCATCCCCGCTCCTTGAGCGCGCGCGCCGCCTCGGGCAACCCGACGCTGCCCCCAGCCTGGAGCAGAACGAGCGAGGGTCCGGACACGAGGCTCTGAGCCGCCTTCAGTCCGCCGAGGGCGGCCGGACCCAGCATCGCGCCGGCGAGGATCAGGTACGCCTGCGAAGCCCCCCAGGTCGCCGCGGACTCACCGACCAGCCATTTGCTCATCGACCAACGGAGCCGGATTCGTTGCACCCCACCGCGGAGCGTCGGGAGCACTGAGTGCTGCACGAGACCGAAGCACGCGCCCGCGAGTGCGCCAAGGCCCCACGCCTCGACCGCGAGCACCGAGGACCGGATCCCCGCGAAGAACAAGAGCAAGAACGCGATCGTCTGGACCGCGCCGAACACCCCGTCGTTCGCGAGCGCCTGTCCCGGCCGGGACTTCATGAACCCCACCCAGCGCCAGTAGTCCTGCACGAGCAGCACGGGAAGCCACGGCGCGAGGGCCAAGAGGCACTCGCCGTAGGCATGCTGCCCGGTTCCGAGGAGGATCGCACCGCCGAGTGCGAAAGGAAGGGCCATCGCGAGGCCGAGAGAGAGTTCCGCGGCGAGGCCGATCCGGACGTGCCGGGGGGCCTGCGGGTCGTGGAGGTCGTTCTCGATCGCCATCGGGTCGGTGATGAGCGAGCGGTGGACGTCGGCCACGACGAGCCAGAGCACGTACGCCAACGAGTACGCGCCGAGTGCGGCGATCCCGGCTAGTCGGGCCACTGCCACGCCGACCGCGAAGTTCGACAGCGAAGAGACGCACTGATCGGTCGCGGCCAAGCCGAACCGCACGGTCATGCGACCCTGGGTGAAGGCCCGGATCCGCGCGTTGACGCCCATTACGCGACCCGCTGGTCGGCGTATCGACACCGAGTTCGGGGCGCGCCCGCGCGCCGGGGTGGCGTCGGCCTCATCGTGTACTGAGCACCGGACCGGACGCCGTGATACATGGCGGCACGCCCTCCGACCCGCTGTTCCGGACGGCTCCCAGCCGCCCCGTGCACCAAGCTCTACCGGTTCGGGCCAGACCCTTCGCCCGCCTCGTCCTCGTCGCCGAGCACGATCCGGGCGTTCCGACGGTAGATGCGGTCGAGGATCTCGCCGCTGAGCCCGAGACCCGAGACCGCCCAGCGCCCGCTCGGGGGGACCGGCTTGGAGGAGTACGGGAAGTGCTCGTCGTTGGTCTCTAGCAATCGGAAGTACAGGTGGTAGTCCTCCGCCCGGAGCGGGAACGCATCCGTACCGAACAGGACCCGGTCGGGATGGGCCCGGCACAGCCGGGCGGCGGCACGCGGCTGGCGGCCGAGTTCCGCCGCCTGGGCCGAGATGTCGACGTAGAAGTTCCGGTACCCGGCCATCAGGCTCGCGATCCATCCGAGGTCCTCCGGGGAGCCCCCCACGTGGGCCCCTACGAACGTCGTCGCCGGGTGGCGCGCAACGACGGCCTCGAGTGCCTCCATTAGGCGGGAGAAGTGCGCCGGTCCGTGCCGACGCTGGGTGACTCCCGGGTGGTCCAACAGATACTCCAGCCGCTCGTTGCGCTCGTCGGCCGGCAAGAAGAACGCCAGGGGGTCGCCCACGTGGATGAGGACCGGCAGGCCGAGCGACCCGGCCGCCTCCCACACGGGATCGATCATCGGATCGTCGGGGAAGAGCAGCCGACCGCCGACGCGGATCTCGAGGCCGAGGTCCTTCCAGACCTTCACCCCCCGGGCTCCGACCGCCGCGGAGCGTTCGAGCTCTTTCACCAGCACGTCTGGCTGCTGGCCCTTCTCGAGCGCCTTCCAGTCGACATGACAGAAAGTGACGAACCGGCCGGGATGGGTGCGGTCGTACCGATCCAGGTTGGCCTCGAGTTCGTCCCCCCAGCGGCCGTCGAGGTTGACCGCCGTCGCCACGTTGCACGCGTCCATAAGCGTGAGGAGCTCGCCGACGTCCGGGGCCATCCAACCGCCGTCGCGCGTCAGCCAACGGCCGAGGTGGGTATGGAAGTCGATCGCCGGGGAAGCGGCGCGCGCCACCGGGTGCTGTTCGACCACGAGGCGCGACTCGGGCCGGTACCGGCGGAGCCTCGGACCGGGGTGCAGCATGCGTCGCGCTGCACGTGCGTACGATCGCAGGCCGTCAGGCATCCGCCGTCGCCGATACGGCCCCGACGACGAACGGTCTGGAGGGTCCTTCGAGCCCTGAGGATGCGCCATGCGTCGCCCCTTCGAGGCTTTGACGGGTGTGCGCTCGCTCGTGAAGCGAGCCGATCGGAAAGGGTACCCCCGGGGGCGAACCCTCGCGAGGGACGTCACCCGCCGCTCAGTCGCGGATCAGATCGGCGAGTTGCTCGGCGCGCACCATGAGGTCGCCGGACGCGCGAGCGTTCGCGTAGCTCTGCGGGGAGGGGATGACCTCGAAGCTGATGTGACCGTGGGCTGACGGCAGCACGTCTTTGCGCGGCTCAATCGTCGTCCCCGAGCACCCGAATACGGCCTGAACGTCGACGGCGACCCGGCGAAGCGCGGCCAAGAACCCGGCGAGCGGCCGCTCGGTCAGCTCCGCAAGCCTGTCCACATGCGTGGAGGGCGCGACCAACACACTCGTGGTGTCGCGTTGGAGGAGCACCACGATCTTGTCGTCGGCATACGCCGCGACCGCGTCGTGGCCCGCCGGGGCCGGCCTCGCCAGCCTGGTGCCCGCCAGGGCACAGAAGGGGCAATCCTCCAACGCGAGCGCGCTGCTGCTCATCTCGCCTTGATCGCTGGCGAACGGTCCAATTGCTGCCACCTATGTCGGTGTTGGGATGCGACTCGACTCCGGGGCGCGGCCGAGGCGCAGGCTCACCGCCTGGGCCAGAACCGGACCCGAATGTTCGGGACAGTAGTGCTCCGCCCGTGCCGATTGCTTGCCAACCGGTGCGGGCGGCGCAAGCGCAGGTCGACGGCTCCGTGCATCGAGGGAGAATGACCCGGACCGCTTCATCTAGCGGTGGCACGGAGACGATCTTGGTTGGGACCGGCCGCGCGTGATGCCTCCCCCTCGGTGTCGCGGGACGCCGGTTCCACCGAGACGCACGACGACCGCACCGGCCGACGATGGCAGAGGCCGCGACCACGATGTTCCGACCTGGGACTTCGTCGCGGATGCACTGCCGAGGCAAGACCACCGGCAACCGGCGGACGGGGGATCGAAGGTTGTCCCGGCCGCGCACCGGGCGCTCTTGCCGGGAGCTTTCCGGCTCGACATTCATCGTATAGCGATCGATTCAGCCCGCGTGCATAGGTTCTTAGGGGAGCCTGTGAAGCGGTTTCTCCACGCAGTTGACACCTGCCCGGGGCCTGAGTACATTCCCCACGGGCATGTAGCTATGAACTCCGGCTTGAGATGGTCGCCCTGAGCCGTGGGGAGCCAAGGCGAAACCGACATCCCCGTTGGACGGGGGATCCCATTCTTGCGGTGGGTCCCTTTCAACACCAAAGGTGTCGGAGTGGAAAACGTAGAGTCCGTCGTACCGGGATACGACCTTCGCGCGTGTCTGAGTTCGCCTGGATCTCGTCGGTCGGCACTCAACGACGCGGCCCGCCACTCCACCTCTTCTGCGGGCATACGCGCACATGATCGGCAGCCGGTCGTCCGGCCGGGTGAGGGCTGATGGAAGTCGAGGCCGTGACAATCGAACCGTTCGACGCTGTATTCGGCTCACTGAATCCGCCGAGTCGGCCCAGGTCTGCGAGGATCCTCGTCCTCGACGACGACCTCCTCATGGCGGAAGCGCTCGTCTTCGCGTTGGTCCAGCGCGGGTTCTCCGCCCGATTCGCCGTTCCGGCCACGCTCGACCACCTGCGTGACGCGATCTTGTGGGTGCCCGACCTCGCGATCTTGGACGCCGACCTGGTCGACGGCGACCCGATCGAGTTCGTTCGGTTCCTCGTGGGGTCGCGGGTTGCAGTCGCGGTCATGGGCCGGAGCAACAATCGCCAACTTCTCCACCAGTGCGTGGACGCTGGGGCCGTGGCCCGGATCGAGTCCAGCGTGGCACTGGAGGACCTCGTGCACATGCTCGGCAGCCTGATCTCGGAGGGGAAGGTGCCCACGCGGGAGCCCGCCTCGACCAACTGTCAGATGCCGCGTGGCGTGCGTAGCCCGTTCGCGATCCTGACGCCGCGCGAGCAGAGCGTCCTCGCCGAGCTGATGAATGGACTCACGGCGGACGCGATCGCCAAGAACGCGTGGGTCGCGGTGTCGACCGTCCGCTCACAGATCAAGTCGATCCTCCAGAAGCTCGGCGTCAACTCCCAGCTGGCCGCCGTCGCGCTCGCCCGTCAGGCGGGCTGGAACTACCAGCCCGCGCCACGACCGCGGGTGCTCGACCGCGAGGACAACGCCCCCCTCGCTGGCTAGGAGCTCACGGCCCATTCACCTCGCGGGCCCTTTCCGACTGGCCGCCGAGGAGCTGGTCGGGAAACGGGCTCAGGTCGTCGCAGCGAAGGAAGCTAGACAGCCCACTGCCGCGTGCCTCACCGTCGAGGTTGATCGCCCCGACCCCCCGCCGAAGGTCCGCTTCGCTCACGGTCTGGAAGTGGACGGCGAAGTACGTCTTGAGCGTGTCGTTCGGGACCACCGAGTGGAGCTGGGCCGACGAGAACATCACGAGGCCGCCGACCGCCGACGCGATCCGGATCTCCGGGCTGAGCACGATCGTCTCGAGTGGCCGGGGCGCCCCCAGGGCCGGTGGGGTCGCGGCCCCCTCGAGCTCTTGGTCGGCCCCGTAGATGTAGTCGCCGGAGCTGTTGACGACGGGGAGGTCCCAGTAGCGCGGGTGGAACGCGAGCGACGACAGCTCGTCCACGTCGTAGAGCGACATCCACCAGTGCACCTGGCTCGGTGAGGCCGCGTACCACGTATCCCGGTGGGGATGCCGGAGCCCGCCAAAGCCCTGGGCCAAGAACCCCTGACCTGCCATGGCCATGAGGCTGGGCGGGCTCAAGTAGGTGGTGTGGGGGTCGCATCCGAGATCGCGCACGACCGCGGCGGCGAGGTCCAACGCCGTGCGCCGACGGTTGAAATTGCGCAACGCGCCGCTGAACAGCGTCGCGAACTCCGTCTCCGACATTCGCTGCTGGGCCCAGAACGGCTGGAAGCCCAACATTTGCTCAATGGTGTCGCGCGAGAAATCGCACAATGCGGCGGTGTTCGGTCTCGGTCCGTAGACAAAGAAGTCGCCCTCAAAGATCGCGGCCCGGCGTTCCGCGTCGGAGGAGTCGACGTCCGTCGACGCGTAAATGACCGGCACTCACGCGCTCCGGGGCTCGACCGTGGGATCCACGGTCGATAAAGCGCCCCGACAAGCGCGACGAGTCGAACTCCGATCAGGCACAGGCACCGCTCCCCTGGAGACTCGGTTCGGCGATCGCAGGCGCGGCCGAGGACGGGTGCTCGACGGCGAAGCGGTAGACGGCAAGGAGCTCGTCGACGACGACCGCCGGCGAGAAGCGCCGGGCGTGGGACGACTTAGCTTCCTTCCCGAGCTTCTCGAACCAGTTCGGCTCCAACTCCGCGCGCCGCAAGAGGCGCGTCAGGCCCTCGACGTCGCCGGAAGGGTAGAGGGCACCGTCGACCCCGTCCCGGATCAGCTCGGGAAACGCCGCGTGGTCCGGGGCGATCGGAGGGGCCCCCGCGGCCATCGCCTCCGCCACGACGAGTCCGAAGGGTTCGGGCCAGACCGACGGCACGACGACCGCCCTGGCTGTGGCCATGAGCTCCGCGCAGCCCTCCCGGCTGAGCAGGCCGAGCACCTCGACGCGGGCCCGCCCGGCCGCCCAGGCGCGCACTTCGGGTTCGAGCGGGCCCGATCCCGCCACGACCAACCGAAGGCCGCCCTCCTCTCCGCCCGAGCGCAGCCGGTCCCACCCTTGAATGAGGAACCGGATCCCCTTCGGCTCGTCGAGGCGTCCGACGAAGGCGATCAGGGGCTCAGGCCGACGTCGGTGGGGCGACGGATGGACCAGGTTCGGCTTCACGAAGCAACGCTCGAGCGGAAGGCCCAAGCCCGCGAAGGATGCCCGTTGGGCTTCGCTCAAGAACAGGTACGCAGCCGGGCCAGCGCGAACGAGGTGGCGCTGCACCACGGTCGCCGCCGCGAGCGGGAGGCTCTGCACCCGTGAGCCCCGGTAGCAGCCGTGGAGGACGGCACCAGCCGGCGCAGTTCCCACGCACTCAGTGCAGACCTTGCCGTCCCGGTACATCTCTCCCGTCGGACAGAGTGGTCGGTAGTTGTGGAAAGTCACCACGACGGGGACGCGGCCGCGGCCAGCTGCAAGGACCGATGGGCTAAGCAACGGGTAAACGTTGTGCACGTGCACGACGTCGGGTCCGAACCCCTCGATCGCCCGCCGGAGAGCGCGGCCGGCCTCGGGATTCCATACCACTCGCCCGGGCAGGGACGCGCGCCCCGCCAGTGAGAGCTCGCCAATCTCGTCACTGCGCCGCTCGAACCGCTCGACGATGCAACCGGCCTGGGCCAGTGCGGCCGACTCCTGGTCGACGACGCGGTCCTCGCCGCTCGGCAACGCCGACCGATACCGGTTGTGGACGACGAGGACCCTCATGGCGCCCCGACGGACGCGCGGACCGGTGTCATGACTGCCGTGCGGTCCGGTCGCGGCCGCCCCCGTGGCGCGATGGGCCACCCGGTGTCCACACCCACTCATGAGAGGACGCGCCACTTCCTGATACGACGTTCGACCGGAAACATGGGTCGGACGCTGGTATTTCGTGGCCCCTGGCGAGTGCCCCGGCGCAGCGCCGGCGCGAGGGCACCCAACCGGTGCGCCCGGTCAGACCGTCGAGGAATCAGTCCGTCGTTGCCGCCCGCGCACGGGGCGTGATCGCGAAGCGCCGATGCGCCAGACGGGGAGCGCTGCGAGCGCCTCGGTGAACCCGTTTCTCCAACAGTTCGGCCGTCGCAACCGCCGGCGAGCCGACGCGGTCGTGGGCGCGGAGCTCGTCGAGGACCTCCCCGACGGGGTCAGCGGGCGCCTCTTATGGGTCGGCGCGGTTGCGCGGCCGCCAGCACATGCGACGACACTCCGCTCGCCGCGTCGCGGCCTTCGCTCGCCTCGGAGGGACTTCCGAGGGCTTCAACGCGTCCCGGATCGGGCCAGACGCCCCGAGAGGGCGTCAGTCGACGACCGTTGCGGCGGTGGAAATCGGTCCCACGGCTCATGACGTTGGCTCGCCGCGGTCGACCCGGTCGAGCTGGCTCTCGGCGATCGCGGACGGAGTGGGACAGACATTCATCGGCCCACCACGGTCCGGCTGTAGGGTCGACGACCGGGCGTATGCTCGCCGCGTCATGGCGAGGCGCCCGGCTTTCTGCCCGCAGCCGTGGCCTCGGTGACCGCCACGCCGCCCGAGTCCCCCGAGGCGGGCTCTCGCCCTGACCGGGGGCCGTTCCACCTGGTCAGCTTGGTGGTCGTGGCCTTCGGCCTCTTGGCCACGGCTGGCTTGGTGATCGTCGCTGCCGTCACCTACGACCACACCGAGAACCGCCTGCTCGAGTTGCGGGTGAAGGACGCCAGCTACCTGATCCAGGCGTCGTTCCCGGGCATCGAAACCCCGCTGTCGACCGCGTCCGAGGTGGTAACGGCGACCGGTGAAGTGTCCCAGTTCTCCACCCTGATGGCGCCAGTGCTGAAGGCTGGAGGGGGCACCGTCTCGGCGTCCCTGTGGACCGTCTCGGGTGGCGTGGCCCACGAGGTCGTGGCGGTCGGATCCCCTTCCTATCTGGGCGCCGATCCGGCCAGGGCCAACTCGCTTCTCGCCACCACCGCCCGGACCCACGCGCTGAGCGTGCTCAAGCTGCGCGGGCCCGGTGCCGACCACATCGGGTTCGCTTTCGCGCCGGCTGGCACCCCCTACGTCGGCTACGAAGAGCAGGCGATCCCGGAGACCGGCCGGGCCCGAGTCGCCTCCAACAACGCGTTCGCGAACCTCGACTACGCGATCTACCTGGGCCGGGCGATCGCCCCGGGCAATCTGCTCACCACCGACGTCTCGCACCCGCCGATCACGGGGCGGCGGGCCTCGGTGCTCGTGCCGGTCGGCAACACCGTGTTCCGGCTGGTGATGACGCCGACAACGTCGCTCGGGGGGTCGTTCCCGCACTGGCTGCCGTGGCTGTTCGGCATCCTCGGGGTCCTCGTCAGCGCGGCCGGGCTGGTCCTTGCCGAACGGCTGATCCGGCGTCGGGAGCTGGCCGAGGGCATCGCCATCGACCTGGATCAGACGGCCGCCGAGAACCACCGCCTCTACGACCAGCAGCGGGGGATCGCCGACACCCTCCAACGGGCGCTCCTCCCGAGGCGGCTCCCGGAGATCGACCGGGTCGAGATCGGGGTCCGGTACCTGCCCGGGGTGGACGGGATTGAGGTCGGCGGTGACTGGTACGACGTGATCAAGACCGACGAGCACGAGTTTCTGGCCGTGGTGGGCGACGTCTCGGGCCGGGGGCTCCGGGCCGCCACCGTCATGGCCGAGCTCCGCTACGCCATCCGGGCCTACGCGGCGGAGAGGGAGGACCCGGCCCTGCTGCTCACCAAGCTGGCCCGGGCCGACAGCCTCGAGCTCGACGGCCGGTTCGCGACGGTTCTATGCGCCCGCTTCGACCTGGCCGCCCACCGGGTCACCCTGGCCAGCGCCGGACACCTGGCCCCCCTCCTCATCGACCCCGACGGGTCCCGCTACGTGGAGGTCCCGGTGGGGATCCCGATCGGGGTGGGACCCGACGCCAGCTACACCTCGGTGGGGATTCCCCTCTCGGGCCCGGGGACTCTGCTTGCATTTACGGATGGCTTGGTCGAGCGGCGAGAGCAGCTCATCGACGTCGAGCTCGAGCACCTGCGGAGCGCCGCGGGGACCGGATCCGTCCCGCTCGGGGAGCTGCTCGACGGCGTGCTGGACGACCTCGGCCCTCGCGGGTTCGACGACGACACGGCCATGCTGGGGGTCAGGTGGATGAACTGATCGACGAGCCAGTGGCCACGGTCCTCGGGAGCGGGGCCAACGAGGAGTTCGTCATCGCCCTGCGGGGGGAGCTCGACCTCTCCAATGTCGAGGCGGCCAGAGCCGTGGTCGAGGCCGGAGTAGCCACCGGCCCGGCCCGGCTCGTCTTCGAAATGGGCGAACTCACCTTCATGGACAGCTCCGGCATCGCGCTGCTCGTCGACGCGACCCGGGAGCTCGACCGGGTGGAGCTGCGGAACCTCCGGGCCGGGGTGCGGCGGGTCCTCGAGATCACGGGCCTTTCGGGGACCTTCGGCTTGGACCCGTGATCTTCCGCCAGACCTTCGTGGGGGCGCCGAGCTCGGTGCCCCAGGCCCGCCACTTCGCCAAGGTGACGTTGTCGGGGCTCTCGACCGAGGTCGTCGACGCGGCCACCCTCATGGTCTCCGAGCTGGTCACCAACGCCATCCAGCACGCCACCTCGCTCTTCGAGGTCACCATCGAGTGCGACGACGCCCACCTCCAGATCGACGTCTCGGACAACGGCAGCGGGCACCCCGAGGCGCGGAACCCCGAGGTGACCGACCCCCACGGCCGGGGCCTCCAGATCGTGGGTCGCCTGGCCGACACCTGGGGGGTCCGGGCGCCCGACGGGGGGTGGCACAAGTCGGTCTGGTTCACCCTGGGCCTGCCCTGACCCCGGAGGGAACCCCGGGGGTGCCGAAGGGGCCGTTTTGCGGTAAAATCTCAGGTCGGCCCGTCGCGCCCTGCAGCATCCGGGCGCCGGAGCCGGCACGGTCACCAGACCTCTCGGGACCCTCGCGGCGCGCTGCGCCCGGAACCCGGGGGACCACAAGGAGAGACGCACCTGCCCAAAGCCAAGGAAGACGCCATCGTGCTGGACGGGACGGTGGTCGAGCCGCTGCCCAACGCCATGTTCCGAGTGGAGCTCGAGAACGGCCACAAGGTGTTGGCGCACAGCTCGGGGCGGATGCGGATGCACCGGATCCGGATCCTGCCCGGCGACAAGGTGCAGGTGGAGATCACCCCCTACGACCTTTCCAGGGGCCGGATCACCTACCGGTACAAGTAAGGCCCCGCCGAGGCGTGGCCAGAGGATCGAGGAAGATGGCGTGAAGGTCCGACCGAGCGTCAAGCGGATCTGCGAGAAGTGCAAGATCATCCGGCGCCACGGCCGGGTGGTCGTGATCTGCGCCAACCCGCGGCACAAGCAGCGTCAAGGCTGAGGAGAAGAGACAGACAGTGGCTCGAATCGCCGGCGTCGACATCCCGAGGGAGAAGCGGGTGGAGATCGCCCTCACCTACATCTTCGGGATCGGCAACACGGTGGCCAGGCAGGTCTGCGCATCGACCGCCGTGTCGCCGGACACGAGGGTCCGGGACCTGACCGACGAGGAGGTCAGCAGCCTCCGCAACTACATCGACGCCAGCCTCCGGGTCGAGGGTGACCTGCGCCGCGACGTGGCCCAGGACATCAAGCGCAAGATCGAGATCGGCAGCTACGAGGGTGTGCGGCACCGCAAGGGCCTGCCGGTCCACGGACAGCGCACCCACACCAACGCCCGCACC
>JBOGFV010000078.1:0-8246 GCA_050743525.1 Acidimicrobiales bacterium | reverse complement strand
GCCCCGCGCCCGGGCTCGGGGTCCACCACGGCCACGCTGCGGCCGCTCCGGGCCAGCGTCCAGGCGATCGAAAGGCCGATCACCCCGCCCCCGGCGATCGCCACGTCGGGGGCGCCGCGGCCTCGGGCCTCGAGCATTCCACTGATGTTACGGTCCCGCTCTCCGTGCTCCCGACGGCGGTGCGGACCGTCCCCGATGGGCGGGAAGGGCGGTGGGCCGGTGTATCCTGAGCGCACTGCTCCAGGGCCAGCGTCGTCCCGGGCGGCAGGACTCCGCATTTTGCAGGAGCCGAACGCGTCGTTCGCCACTGGCGGCGACAGAGCCCGGAAGGACGTCGATGGCCCCCACGGACCCTCGCGGCACCAGAGGAACGACCCTCTATGACCCCGCGTTCGAGCACGACGCGTGCGGGGTGGGCTTCGTCGCCGACCTGGAGGGCCGTCCGAGCCACCACCTCGTCCGGCGGGGCCTGACGGTCCTCGAGCACCTGGCCCACCGGGGCGCCTCGGGCGCCGAGGTCGCGACCGGCGACGGGGCCGGGATCCTGACCCAGGTCCCGCACCGGTTCTTCGAGGCGGTGGCGGCCGACCTCGGCATCGAGTTGCCGGGCCCCGGCGCCTACGCGGTGGGGCCGGTGTTCCTGCCGACCGACCCCGACGACGCCAAGAAAGCCCGGGGCCGGGTCGAAGCCCTGGCCGACGACGAATCGCTGCGGGTCCTCGGCTGGCGAGAGGTGCCGGTCGAGAACGAGACGATCGGCGAGACGGCCAAGCGGGCCCAGCCCCGGATCGAACAGATCTTCGTCGGATGGCGGGACCACCAGCACCAGAGCGCGCTGGAACTCGACCGCCAGGCCTTCATGCTCCGCAAGCGCATCGAGCACGACGTCGACGGCGTCTACCCGGTGTCGCTGTCCGCCCGGACCATCGTCTACAAGGGCATGCTCACCGGGCACCAGCTCGACGAGTTCTACCCCGACCTCTCCGACGAGCGCTTCGAGTCGGGGCTCGCGCTCGTGCACTCGCGGTTCTCCACCAACACGTTCCCGAGCTGGCCGCTCGCGCACCCGTACCGGTTCATGGCCCACAACGGCGAGATCAACACCATCTCGGGCAACGCCAACTGGATGCGAGCCCGCGAGGCCCTGCTCGAGACCGAGGAGATCGAGGGCGACCTGGCTCGCGCCTATCCGATCTGCACCCCCGGGGCCAGCGACTCGGCCAGGTTCGACGAGGTCCTCGAGCTCCTCCACCTGGGCGGCCGGAGCCTGGCCCACGCGGTGCTCATGATGATCCCGGAGGCCTGGGAGAACCACCAGACGATGGACCCGGCCCGCCGGGCCTTCTACCGGTTCCACGCCGCGCTGATGGAGCCGTGGGACGGGCCCGCCGCGGTCGCCTTCACCGACGGCACGGTCATCGGCGCGGTGCTCGACCGCAACGGCCTGCGCCCGGCCCGCTACTGGGTGACCGACGACGGGCTGGTCGTGCTGGCCAGCGAGGTCGGCGTCCTCGACCTCGACCCGACGACGATCGTCCGCAAGGGCCGGCTCCAGCCCGGCCGCATGTTCCTGGTCGACACGGCCCAGGGCCGGATCGTCGACGACGCCGAGATCAAGGCGGCGCTGGCCGCCGAGCACCCGTATGCGAGCTGGCTGGCCAAGGACCAGCTGACCCTCGACGAGCTGCCGGCCCGGAGCATGCTCACCCCCCAGCACGCCAGCGTGGTCACCCACCAGCGACTGTTCGGCTACACCACCGAGGAGCTCAAGGTGCTGGTTAGCCCGATGGCCAAGACCGCCTACGAGCCGGTCGGCTCGATGGGGTCCGACACCGCCATCGCCGTGCTCTCCGACCGGTCCCGCATCCTCTACGACTACTTCACTCAGCTGTTCGCGCAGGTCACCAACCCGCCCCTCGACGCGATCCGCGAGGAGCTGGTCACCTCGCTCGCCACCACGATCGGGCCGGCCGACAACCTGCTCCAGGCCCGGCAGGGATCGTGCCGCCAGGTGGTCATGCCGGCCCCGGTGATCGACCTCGACGACCTGGCCAAGCTCCTCTACATCAACGAGCACGGGGAGACCCCCGGCTTCAAGGCCTTCGCCATCGACGGGCTGTTCTCGGTCCGCGACGCCGGCGACACTGGCCGGCCGACCGAGGCCGGCGGGCGGGCCTTGACCGAGGCGATCGAGGGCGTGCGGGCCCGGGTCTCGGCCGCCATCGAGGACGGCGCCAACGTGATCGTGCTGTCGGACCGCAACTCGACCACCGAGCTCGCACCTATCCCGTCGCTACTGCTGGTCTCGGCGGTGCACCACCACCTGGTCCGCGAGAAGACCCGGACTCGAGTGGGACTGGTGGTGGAGAGCGGGGATGCCCGCGAGGTGCATCACATGGCGCTCCTCATCGGATACGGCGCCGCCGCGGTCAACCCGTACCTGGCCCTCGAGTCGATCGACGACATGATCGCCAACGGGCAGCTGGTCGGGGTCGCGCCCCGCCAGGCCCGGGAGAACTACATCAAGGCGGCCTGCAAGGGCGTGCTCAAGATCATGTCCAAGATGGGCATCTCGACGGTCGCCTCCTACACGGGCGCCCAGGTCTTCGAGGCCATCGGGCTCGACCCGGGCATCGTCGACGAGTACTTCACCGGCACCACCAGCCGGATCGGCGGCGTCGGCCTCGAGGTCCTGGCCGCCGAGGTGGCGGCCCGCCATCGCCGGGCCCACGTCGAACGGCCGACCGAGCTCGCCCACCGGGAGCTCGAGACCGGCGGCGAGTACCAGTGGCGCCGCGAGGGCGAGTACCACCTCTTCAACCCGAGGACCGTGTTCAAGCTCCAGCACGCCACCCGGGCCAAGCGGTTCGACGTGTTCAAGGAGTACAGCCAGGCCGTCGACGACCAGTCCGAGCGCCTGGCCACGCTGCGGGGTCTGCTCAAGCTGAAGCCGGCCGAGGGCGGCCCGATCCCGATCGACGAAGTGGAGCCGGCATCGGCGATCATGACCCGGTTCTCGACCGGGGCCATGTCGTACGGGTCGATCTCGGCCGAGGCCCACGAGACCCTGGCCATCGCCATGAACCGGATCGGCGGACGCTCCAACACCGGCGAGGGCGGGGAGGACGCCCGCCGCTTCGTCCCCGACGACAACGGGGACCAGCGGCGCAGCGCCATCAAGCAGATCGCCTCGGGACGCTTCGGGGTCACCAGCGAGTACCTCGTCAACGCCGACGACCTGCAGATCAAGATCTCCCAGGGGGCCAAGCCCGGCGAGGGCGGCCAGCTCGCGGGGGTCAAGATCTGGCCCTGGATCGCCAAGACCCGGTACTCGACGCCCGGGGTCGGCCTGATCTCGCCGCCGCCGCACCACGACATCTACTCCATCGAGGACATCGCCCAGCTCATCCACGACCTGAAGTCGTCGAACCCCACGGCCCGGGTCCACGTGAAGCTGGTCGCCGAGGTCGGCGTCGGGACGGTGGCGGCCGGCGTGGCCAAGGCCCACTCCGACGTGGTGCTCATCTCGGGCCACGACGGCGGGACCGGGGCCGCGCCGATGACCTCGCTCAAGCACGCCGGGATCCCGTGGGAGCTCGGCCTGGCCGAGACCCAGCAGACCCTCATGATGAACGGCCTCCGGGACCGGATCGTCGTCCAGGTCGACGGCCAGCTGAAG
Source organism: Acidimicrobiales bacterium (assembly GCA_050743525.1). Classification (GTDB taxonomy): domain Bacteria; phylum Actinomycetota; class Acidimicrobiia; order Acidimicrobiales; family RAAP-2; genus Palsa-461. Next base: position 4,567 of record JBOGFV010000078.1, on the reverse strand, counting down.
ACCGGCCGCGACGTGGTGGTGGCGGCGCTGCTGGGCGCCGAGGAGTACGGGTTCGCCACCGCCCCGCTGGTCGTGTCGGGCTGCATCATGATGCGCGTCTGCCACCTGGACACCTGCCCGGTCGGCATCGCCACCCAGAACCCGGAGCTGCGCAAGCGCTTCACGGGGTCGCCCGAGTTCGTGACCACCTTCTTCGAGTACATCGCCGAGGAGGTCCGCCAGCTGCTGGCCTCCCTCGGCCTGCGCTCCATCGACGAGGCGATCGGTCGGGTCGACCTGCTCGAGGCCCACGACGCGGTCGAGCACTGGAAGGCGGCCGGCCTCGACCTCTCGCCGGTGCTCGCCCCGGTCGACAGCCCCTACGACACCGCGCCACGCCAGACCCGGCCCCAGGACCACCGGCTCGAGGACGCCCTCGACCACCAGTTCCTCGATGCGTGCCGCCCGGCCATCGAGCACAAGGCCCGCGTCGAGGCCTCGGTCCGCATCACCAACGTCGACCGGACCGTCGGCACGCTGCTCGGCTACGAGATCACCAAGGTGCACGGCGGCGACGGCCTGCCCGACGGCACGATCAACCTCACCTTCACCGGCTCGGCCGGCCAAAGCTTCGGTGCTTTCCTGCCGAGGGGCGTGACCATGCGCCTCCACGGTGACGCCAACGACTACTTCGGCAAGGGCCTCTCGGGCGGCCGGCTGGTCATGCGGCCGCCCGAGGGCTCGCCGTTCGCCGCCGAGGAGCAGATCATCGGCGGCAACGTGATGCTCTACGGCGCGACCGCCGGCGAGGCGTTCGTCCGTGGCCAGGTGGGGGAGCGCTTCTGCGTCCGCAACTCCGGGGCCACCGCGGTCGTCGAAGGGGTGGGCGACCACGGCTGCGAGTACATGACCGGGGGCCGCGTGGTGGTGCTCGGAGGCACCGGACGCAACTTCGGGGCGGGGATGTCGGGCGGAGTGGCCTACGTGCTGGATCTGATCCCGGGCCGGGTCAATGCCGACCTGGTGCAGCTCGCGCCCGTGTCGGATGTGGCCGCGGGCGAGCTCGAGACGCTGGTCCGGCGTCATCTGGAGGAGACCGGTTCGACGGTGGCGGCGGCCCTCCTCGCCGACTGGCCGGGTGCGCTGCCTCGGATCACCGAGGTGATGTCGGGTGACTACAAGCGGGTGCTCGAGGCCCGGCTGGAGGTGGCCAATGGCTGACCCGCGTGGCTTCTTGGAGCACGGCCGAGAGGTGGCCGCCCGCCGCCCCGTAGAGGAGCGCGTGGGGGACTGGGGCGAGGTCTATCCCGACGGCGCGGGGCGCTCCCTGCTCCCGATCATCACCGAGCAGGCCGGCCGGTGCATGGACTGCGGGATCCCGTTCTGCCACCAGGGCTGCCCACTGGGGAACCTCGTCCCTGAGTGGAACGACCTCGTGTGGCGAGACGACTGGGAAGGCGCCATCGAGCGGCTGCACGCGACCAACAACTTCCCCGAGTTCACCGGAAGGCTCTGCCCGGCGCCCTGTGAGACGGCGTGCGTGCTCGGTATCAACCAGGAGCCGGTCACCATCAAGAACGTCGAGGTGGCGGTCGCCGACCGGGCGTGGGAGCTCGGGCTGGTCCGCCCGCAGCCCCCCGAGTGGCTGACGGGCAGGACCGTGGCCGTCGTCGGCTCGGGTCCGGCCGGCCTCGCGGCGGCGCAGCAGCTGACCCGCGCCGGGCACACCGTCGCCGTCTACGAACGGGCCGACCGGGTGGGGGGACTGCTCCGCTACGGCATCCCCGAGTTCAAGATGGAGAAGCGGTTCCTGGACCGCCGGATCGAGCAGATGCGGCGGGAGGGCACGGTGTTCCGGTTCCCCATCGACGTGGGAACGGAGGTGACCGCGGCGCAGCTGCGGGAGCGGTTCGACGCGGTCGTGCTCGCGATCGGTTCGACGGTCCCGCGCGACCTGCCGATCCCGGGGCGCGAGCTGGGCGGGATCCACCAGGCGATGGAGTTCCTGCCCCAGTCCAACCGTGCCTCGCGCGGGGACCCGGTGCCCGACCAGCTCCGCGCCGACGGCAAGCACGTGGTGATCATCGGCGGGGGAGACACCGGCGCGGACTGCCTCGGATCGGTGCACCGTCAGGGCGCGGCCAGCGTCACCCAGCTCGAGATCCTCTCGAGGCCGTCGACCGAGCGGCCGGGAGGCCAGCCCTGGCCCACCTACCCGATGACGTTCCGGGTCTCCTCGGCCCACGAGGAGGGCGGGGAGCGGGTGTTCGCGGTCTCCACCCAGGAGTTCCTCGGCGACGAGCGGGGCGCGGTGCGCGCCCTCCGGCTGGTGGACGTCGACGCCGGCTTCCAGCCAGTCTCGGGCACCGAACGCGAGCTCCCCGCCGATCTGGTCCTGCTCGCGATGGGGTTCACCGGCCCGGAGCCGGACGGCCTGGTCGACCAGCTCGGGGTGCGACTGGACGACAGGGGGAACATCGCTCGCGACGCCGACTACCGCACGAGCGTGCCCGGTGTCTTCGTGGCCGGTGACGCGGGCCGCGGGCAGTCGCTGATCGTCTGGGCGATCGCCGAGGGACGGTCGGCCGCGGCCGCGGCCGACCGGCAGCTGACCGGGACGACCACGCTGCCCGCACCGATCCCGCCGACCGCGCGTCCTCTCGCCGTCTGACCGTCCGACGGGTGGCGGCCGGGTAGGGTCGATGCGTGCGTAGAGCCAAGATCGTCTGCACCCTGGGCCCGGCCACCGCCACCCCCGAGCGGATCCGTGAGCTCGTCGACGCGGGCATGGACGTGGCCCGGCTGAACCTCAGCCACGGCACGTACGCCGAGCACGAGCGGACCTATGCGATGGTGCGGGAGGCCTGCGACGCGAGCGGCCGTGCGATCGGCATCTTCGCCGACCTGCAGGGTCCGAAGATCCGGCTCGGGGTCTTCGCCGAGGGGCCCGTGGAGCTGGCGCAACGTGACGCCTTCACGATCACCACCCGCGACGTTCCGGGCGACCGAAGCCTGTGCTCGACGACGTACGACGGGCTCCCTGGTGACGTCGCGGCAGGCGACTCGATCCTGGTCAACGACGGGAAGGTGGTCCTCGAGGTCACGTCTGTGGAGGGGACCGAGGTGCACACCACGGTGGTCGTCCCGGGCACCGTCAGCGACCACAAGGGGCTGAACCTCCCGGGTGTCTCGCTCTCGGTGCCGGCGCTTTCGGAGAAGGACAAGGAGGACCTGCGCTGGGCGCTGCACCTGACCGTCGACTTCATCGCGCTCTCGTTCGTCCGGTCCGCGGAGGACGTCGAGGGTGTGCGCGACGTGATGCGGGAGGAGGGGGTGTTCCTCCCGGTCATCGCCAAGATCGAGAAGCCACAGGCGATCGACAACATCGACGAGATCGTCGAGGCGTTCGACGCCTTCATGGTGGCCCGGGGCGACCTCGGGGTCGAGTGCCCGCTCGAGGACGTGCCCTTCCTGCAGAAGCTGGTGATCGACGTCGCCCGCCGCAATGCCAAGCCGGTCATCGTCGCGACCCAGATGCTCGAGTCGATGGAGAGCTCTCCGCGACCGACGCGGGCGGAGGCGTCCGACGTCGCCAACGCGGTGCTGGACGGGGCCGACGCGGTGATGCTGTCGGGGGAGACCAGCGTGGGCCGGTACCCGGTCGAGACGGTGCGGACGATGGCCCGGATCATCCAGTCCACCGAGGACCACGGTCTCGCCCGGATGGCCGCGATCGACTGGAAGCCGCTCACCCGGGGCGGGGTGATCGCCAAGGCGGCGGCCGAGGTGGCCCAGCGGGTCGGGGCGAAGTACACCGTGGCCTTCACGCAGAGCGGCGACTCGGCGCGTCGGCTGGCCCGCTACCGAGGACCGATCCCGAGCCTGGCGTTCACGCCGATGACCGTGGTGCGCTCCCAGCTGTCCCTGACCTGGGGCATGGAGACCTTCCTCACCGAGCCGGTCGAGCACACCGACGAGATGGTCCGGCAGGTCGACGAGGCGCTGCTGAAGATCGGCCGGGTGACCGAGGGTGACCTGGTGGTGATCATCGCGGGCAGCCCGCCCGGGATCCCGGGGTCGACCAACGCACTGCGGATCCACCGGATGGGCGACGCGATCAACGAGGTGGCGCCCGCCTACCGCCGCGTGTAGTGAGTCAGGTCGCGATCTCCTCGCCCAGGTACGCCGCCCGGACCCGGTCGTCGGCGAGCAGCTCGGCACCGTCCCCGGTGAGGACGATCTCGCCGGTCTCCAGCACATAGCCCCGGTCCGCGAGGGCCAGGGCCTGGGCGGCGTTCTGCTCGACCAGCAGAACGGTCACGCCGTCGCTGTTGATCTCCTTGACGATGTCGAAGATCTGCTTGACGATCAGCGGCGCGAGCCCCATGGACGGCTCGTCGAGCAGGAGCAGCCGCGGCTTGCCCATCAGCGCCCGTCCGATGGCGAGCATCTGCTGCTCGCCGCCCGAGAGCGTGCCCGCATGCTGCTTGCTCCGCTCCAGCAGGCGTGGGAACAGGTCGAAGACCCGCTCGAGGACCGCCTCGTCGGGCCGCTTGAAGCGGAAGGCGCCCATCTCGAGGTTCTCCAC
>JBOGFV010000077.1:0-9301 GCA_050743525.1 Acidimicrobiales bacterium | reverse complement strand
TTTACGATGTAGGGACCCGGGAACCCGAGATCTGTCGATGCGGCGTCGAGAAGAACCCTCGGCAGGGTCGGAAGTCCCGCCATTTTGACCACGGCGCCGAACGCCAGCTTGTCCATTCCGAGCGCAGCCCCGGCCACAGATGGACCAGCCTGGGGGATCCGAGCGAGATCGAGTGCTGCTTGGAGAGAGCCGTCTTCTCCGGGACCCCCATGGCAACAAACGAGCACGACGTCGAGCTGTAGGTTTCGAGTTCGGCCCATCCGCCTTGCGGCCGTGAACCTTCCGCCTGAGCCGAGGACGAACTGCAGTAAATCCGCCCCCTTCGGCGGCCCATCGGCAAAGTCCCGACCCTCGAGGCCAGGATCGACCTCGAACCACTCCCCCGACTTCGCCCAGTAGAGCGCCCGCACGGCGTGATTCGATGAACCTACAAGCTCCCTGGCCGCCTGAAGTCCGGTGAGGACGCTGACGTCATGTTCTGGGGACGGTCCGCCAAAAATCACACCGACGTCAGTCAAGGCTGCTGACTCCCAATCGCACCCCAAGGCGCCGCCGTGGCTGGTCGGCGCGGATCAAGGGTAGTGGTCCGGCAGGTCGTTCTCGTACAGCACGGCGTCACCGCTTCCGAGGTTCTGCCGCACCCACTGGACGGCATCTTCGCGGGTCCTGACGGTCACGAGGCGCCCGGCCATGGAGCCGGGAGAGCTGAGCGCTGTCCGGTTCGTCCAGCCGATGACAATCAGGGTGTCGGCTACCTCGAGCGATGACGCCGCGAACGCGCGGTTCTCCTCGGCCTGTCGCCCCCCGAGCTCGACCATGCCCGGGGTTGCCACCACTGTCCGCCCGCCACTGGCAACGCCGGCCAACACTCGCAGCGCCGCTCGCGACCCGGCTGGGTTGGAGTTGAAGGTGTCATCGACCACGACCACGCCCGAAGCGGCCGTCGCCACTTCCAACCGGTGCGGGACCGTTGGAAGCGTATCGATCCTGTTGGCCACCTGATCGATGGGAACACCGAGCGCCAACACGACGCCCAGGGCGCAGGCGAGGTTGGTTGGTTGGATCCCGGGTTCCAGCCCATGGTCCGCCCCGATCCGCTGACCGGCAAGAACGATCGAAGCACGCCCTCTCTCGACAAGGAGGCACACATCGGCGCCCTGGTCGATCGCCGAGCAGCGGATCACGCGCGGGGGCGAAGAGTCCCCCCGGAGCTCCTTGCCAAGGGCATCCAGCCTCCGGTCGTCGGTGTTCAACACGACGACCGACGCCCCGGCAGTGATCTCGGACTTGGCCACCACGATGGCGTCCTCGGAGCCGAAGCGCTCCAGGTGCACGGGCCCGATCGCCGTGATCACGGCGACGTCGGGTGGACACCACGAGCAAAGCTCGGCGATCTCCCCCAGCCCATAGGTGCCCATCTCGGCGACGAACAGCTCGGTCGTCGGAGCAAGGTGCTCGTTGACAGCCCGAGCGAGCCCGGCCCGGTTGTTGAAGGAGGCCGGGGTCGCCACCACGCGGAGCCGGTCCGCCAGCAAGTGGGTGACGTAGTTCTTGGTCGACGTCTTTCCGTACGATCCGGTGATCCCGACGATGCGGGGACTGACGACGCCAAGGCGGGCGGCGGCCTTTGCGACGAAACGGCCAGCCAGGCGACGCTCGACCGGGACCAAGACAAGGCAGGCCAGGTCAACCGCGGGGGCGGCAACGAGCACGCCAATTGCCGCCCCAAAGGCTGGATGGTGGGTCAGGATCCCGAGCGCCGCGATGCCGCCCTCCTCGGCTAACCAGATCACCGCCAAGGTTCTGAGTCGCCTCGTCACCGACAGCGATGAGGTTCGGCCCCGCACGGACAGCCCCAGTGGGGCCATGACGGCGATCGCCGCGGGGCCAGCCGCCACCGCCGGCCACGGCCACGCCAGTCCGACGGCGATCAGGGCTGCCAGCGCGAGCGGAACGTTCCACGGGACTCGGAGCCACCAACGAACCGAGAAACGGCTCGTCGCTCCCGGGAGGTAGTGCTCACGCTGCGCAACCCGGAGCCATCGGGCGCCCGAGGGCACCAGGCTCACCCACGACAGCCCCGCGCCGACCCAGGCGCCGACGCTCGGAGGAGCCACTGCCTATCCCGCCGGCCGAGGAGCGAGCCGCTCGAGCACTGCGGCAAGAAGGTGGTCCGGAGCGGTAAGCGGGGTGAGATGGCCGGCCCCGCTGATCAGTTCGAGGCGTCCATCCTCGAACACACCGACCACCTGCTCGGCCAAGGCCGTCGGCGCGACGTCGTCGTCATCGCCCCACACGAGCGTCACCGGGCAGTGGATCGACTTGAGCGTGTCGGTGTAGTCCTCGTTGACCAGCCGGACCAGCACGCCGCGCATCACGCCCTCGGCGGCCCGGTAGTCGGTCGATCCATACCGCTGCCGGAAGCGCTCCATCCTCGCATCGGAGAGGATGCCAATCCCGTGGGCCGACCTCGCGGCGCGGAAGCTCAGTGGGGGGCGCCGGCTCTTCGCCGACCGGAGCAGCGGGACACCGGTCAACACCAGCGCCGCGACGGCTTCCGGGTGGGAGGCGGCGAGTCGCACCGCGATTCGTCCTCCGAATGAGTGCGCCAGGATGACGACCGGCGTGGCCATATCTCCGAAGACCTGAGCCACGAGCTCTGCGTACTCGGCGCTCCCCCAGGCCTCGGCGGGCGGGGGGCTGGCGCCGAATCCGGGGAGGTCGAGGACGACGGCGGACAGCTCCTCGTCGGCTGGCCCAAGCACCCCGACGAGGTCCCGACGGGTCCGGCCCCAGCCGTGCAAGGCCAGGACCCGGGGGGGCGCATCGCCGACCAGCTCACCCATCAGCCGGCCGTCGGCGAACGACCGGATCACGGGGAACGCTCCTCGCCGGGTCCGCCACCGGCCTCCACCAGGTCAACCATCACACCGCTCGTCAGCCACGTTACCGAGGGCGGCCGGATGGGCCGTGGGAGGGTGCCCATCCGAGGCGATGTCCCAACCCGTCGGTACCTTGTCAAGGTGGCCGGACCCGGGACCGAGGAGCACCCAACCGCGGAGACGCTGGCGCTTCCCGCCGGGACGACGCCCAACCAGCGCGAAGCCATCACGGCCGACGATCCGGTGGTTTGCGTACTGGCCGGTGCCGGGGCCGGCAAGACCGGCGTGCTCACCATGCGGGTCGCCCGTCGGGTGCACGAGGGCACGGCCGTCGCCCAGCGAACGCTGGTCTGCACCTTCAGCCGGAATGCGGCCGACGAGCTGCGCGAGCGCCTGTTCCGCCTGGGCGTGCGTGGCCTCACCACCGGGACGATCCACCGCCTCGCCCTCCTCGTGCTGCGGACCCGAGCCGCCCAGCACTCGCGGCCGGCCCCCGCCATCCTGGCCAGTCGCGCCCGCCTGATCGATCAGATCGCCGGCGACCTGCCCAAGCGCGCTCGAGGACACCTCGAGGGTGAGATCAGCTGGGCGAAGGCTCGGCTCGTCGAGCCCGACGCCTACGTCGAAGCGGTCGAGGAGCTCGGCCGCAGCGTGCGCGTTCCGACGCCTGTGACAGCGAGCCTCTATCGCCGTTACGAGGACGAGCGCCGGCGGCGGCGGGTCCTCGATCTCGACGACCTCTTGATCTCGGCCGGACAAGCCCTCGAGGACGACCCAGAGTTCGCCGACGCGATCCGCTGGCGGTTCCGGCATCTCTTCATCGACGAGATGCAGGACGTGAACCCGGCCCAGTTCCGGCTGCTCCGGCTCCTCGTCGGGGACACGCCGGACCTGTTCATCGTCGGCGACCCCCACCAGTCCATCTACGGCTGGAACGGCGCCGACCCCCGACTGCTCGACGAGATCCCAATGCTGTTCCCAGGGGCCCGGGTGATCCGCCTCGACGACAACCACCGCTGCACCCCCGGCATCGTCAGGGTCGCGGCGGCCGTGTTGGACGACCCGGTCATCCCGGCGAGCACCCGGCCCGACGGCCCTCTGCCCACCGTCTCGGCCTATGACTCCGACGTCGAGGAGGCCGGCGCGGTCGCGCAGCGGGCGTGGTTGGCCCACGTTCCGGGCCGCCGCTGGTCGCACATCGCGGTGCTCGCCCGCACCAACGCTCAGCTTCGGACCATCGCCGACGCGTTCGAGGCCCAGCGCATCCCCCACGGCTTGGCCGGCGCGGAGCTCGGACCCGCGAGCGACCTCGATCCGGCCGACGGGGTGAGCGAGGCTCGGAGCGGTCCCGGCCCTTCCGTCGACGACCAGCCACCAGACGGAGTGGTGCTGAGCACGTTTCACCGGGCCAAGGGCCTGCAGTGGCCCTGCGTCTTCGTCGTCGGCCTGTCCGAGGGACGCGTGCCAATCTCCTTGGCCCGGTCCGTCGGCGCGCTCGAAGAGGAGCGCCGGCTCCTCTACGTCGGGCTGACCCGGGCAGAGGTCGAGCTGCACTGCAGCTGGGCGCGACGCGGAGACGATCCGTTGGCAGCGCCGCGACTCCCAAGCCGCTGGCTCGCCGCCATCGAGCGAGCACGCGGCGAGGTGGAGCTCGAGGCGGCCCCGGCGGACCCAACGGTCGTGACCGAGCACGTGGCCCGGCTTCGATCGCTCGTCTCCGACCGAATCGCGTCCTAGACGATCAGGCGGGGTCCAGCTCCACCAGCACGGGGGCGTGGTCCGAGGGCTTCTTGCCCTTCCGGGCGTTGCGATCGATCATCACCGAGGTTGAGCGGCCAGCCAGTGGCGCCGAGAGCAGCACCAGGTCGATCCGCATGCCCCGACCCTGGTGGAAGTCGCCGGCCCGGTAGTCCCACCACGAGAAGACACCCCCGTCGGAGTGGTGCCGGCGCCACACGTCCTCGAGGCCTGCCGCCAGCAGCACGCCCAGGGCCGCTCGTTCCGCCTCGCTCACATGGGTCGCTCCGACGAACGCGGCCGGGTCCCAGACGTCGCGGTCGTCGGGCGCGACGTTGAAATCACCGCACACCGCGACTTCGCGCCCCCCCTCGGCCTGCTCGGCCAGGAACGTCGCCAGTCGGGCCAACCAGGCCAGCTTGAACCCGTACTGCTCGTTGTCGAGCGTCCTGCCGTTCGGTACGTACACCGAGTGGACGCGGATCCCCGCGCAGGTGGCGGCGACCATCCGGCAGCCGTAGTCGTCCTCGGGGGAGCCGAACCCCCGCACCGGGTCCTCGAGCCCGACCCGGCTGATCAGGGCGACGCCGTTCCAGCGCCCGTCACCATGGTGCGCCGACTGGTAGCCGAGCGCCGCGAACTCGGCCGTCGGAAATGCCTCGGCGGCCTGCTTGGTCTCCTGCATGCAGAGGATGTCGGGCTGATGCTCGTCGATCCACTCGAGGACCCGGGGCATCCGAGCCGTCAGCGAGTTCACGTTCCACGTCGCGAGCCGCATCCCTAGGAGCCCGCCCCGTCGACCAGCACGAAGAGAAGGTCCGCCTCGCAGGCTGTCTCCCCGCCGACGTGGGCACGGCCGTGCCCGGTGCCGGCCCGGGCCGACACGCGATCGACGGTGACCTCGAGCTCGAGGGTCTCGCCGGGGTTGACCTGGCGGCGGAACCGGGCCTTGTTGACCCCGCCGAACAACGGCAGCTTGCCGGCGTAGCGCGGATCGCTCAGCACCGCGATGCCGCCCAGCTGGGCCAGGGCTTCGATCATGAGGACCCCGGGAAGGGTGGGCCGACCCGGGAAGTGCCCGGCGAAGAACGGTTCGTCGGCACCGAGGTGCCACCGCCCGACCGCCGATTCCCCCGGGGTGACCGAGACGATCTCGCTCACGAAGAGAAACGGCTCGCGGTGCGGAAGGACGTCCCGTGGCTCCATATCGGCCGCCGATTACCGGTCCGGCTCAGCCGACGACCTGGGGCGCCCGGCTCCGCCCCTCGACGAAGCGCGCCGCCAGTTCGGGGAACGCGAGCTCGGCCATGCGCCGGGGAGGATCCAGCGCGACGAGCGAGAACTGCCGGCGCGCGCCGCGCTCCAACACCTCGCGCGCCGCTCGCGGGGCCGGGTCGCCCAGCCCCGCCAGCGGGGCGTAACAGTGCAGCACGCCCCCCTCGGGCAGGTCGACATCGACCATGGCGCCATGGGAGGTGAACGACGCCACGACCCCCTCGACGGCCGAGCCGAGCGGATTGGCGGCGACGAAGGTGATGAAGGCAAGCGGCTCGTTGACCGCCGGTGGCGGCGGCACCCGGCGGCGGCGCTTGGCCTTGCCCTCGGCCGAGCGGACGCCTCCCTCCTCATCCGCTGGCATCAACACCTCCTCGGTCGCCTGGCTGATCGCGGCCTTGAGGCCGACCGGCCCTTTGGCGGCGCGGGCCTTCTTCGCCCCCTTGGAGCTCTTGGCCGCCACCTTGGTCGCGGCCTTGGCGCCCTTGACGGCTTTGGTCGTGCTGGTCCGCTCCGGAGCGTGCTTGGGCGGCGCCGCCTTGGCCACGCGGGCGGAATCTGCCTTCAACGCCGGCTTGCGCTGGGGACCCTTGGCGCCATCGCCCTCCCGGCCCTCCTTCTTCTTGGCGCCCCTCTTCTTGGCCTTGGCCGGCTCGGCCGCCTTCACGGCCTTCTTGGTCGCCTTGGCGGCCTTGACCGACGGCGCTTTCCCCTTCTTCTCGACGGCCTTGGTCGATGATGCCTTGGCCTTCTTGGCGGTCGCCCGGGCCGTTCGCTTCAGCGCCTTGGCGACCTCGGCCGCCTTGCGTGGTGCGGACAGGGACTCGTCCTCGATCCCTTCGGACCCCCGGGCGGCCTTCCGGCTCTTCGGTCCTCGGACCGGCCGGCGGGGCGTGAAGATCCACCCCACCCCCGGCACCGGCTTGCCGCCGATCAGCCGGCCGTCGTCGAACAGCCATGGGTGCTCCTCGTGGAACTCCTGGAACGAGTCGTTCGAGAGCACCGTCGCCCCGGTCCGCTCGGCGATCCGCAGGACGAAGGCATCGCCCCGGCCGATCGCGCCGGCCGGGGGGGCCACCAACTCCCCGTGGAGTTCGGCCGCCTCCAGGTGGGCCCGCTCCGAAGCCTCGATCCGGTGGCTGAACGAGGCGTCGACCACCACCACGATGTCGGCCCCCGGGTCCTCGGCCAGATAGGCGCGCACGGCCTCGTCGAGCTGGGCGAGGCTGGGCGCGGTCCGACCCTCGGTGGCGAGGTTCGAGCCGTCGACGACGACGTGGTGCTTGGGGGCCATGTCAGGCCTCAGTCAACCACCGACTGGGCCATCCGGGGCCGAGGGGGCCAGGTCAGCCGATGGCCCGGTCGAGCAGGTCGGCCTGCTCCAGCTGGTGCTGGGCGGCGCTCCCGGTGGCCGGGCTGGCCGACTCGACCCTGCTCACGTGGGTGAGCCGATAACGGTCCCGCAGCAGGCGGTGCAGGCGCTCGTGCACGAACGACCAGGCGCCCATGTTCTCGGGCTCCTCCTGAAGCCACACCACCTCCTCGGCGTTGGGGTAGCGGTCGAGGACCGCCGTGAGCGACCCCTCCGGCCACGGGTAGAGCTGCTCGGCCCGGACCACCGCGATCGCCTCGGCCGGGAGGCGGCCCGCCGTCGTCTCGGAGCCGGCCCGGGACCGGCGCCGCTCCATGGCCTCGAAGGCGACCTTCCCGCTGGCCAGCACCACCCGGAGGATGCGCAGGGGGTCCTCGGCGTCCGGGTCGTCGATCACCTCGGCGAAGGCGCCCTCGGCTAGCGAGTCCAGGGGCGAGCGCGACGCCTGGGCCCGCAGGAGCGACTTGGGCGTGAACACGATGAGCGGGGTGCGGGAGGTCCCGAGCGCCTGGGTCCGCAAGAGGTGGAAGTACTGCGCGGCGCTCGACGGCACGACCACCCGCAGGTTGCCCCGCGCGCACAGCCCCAGGAACCGCTCGATGCGGGCCGACGAGTGCTCGGGACCCTGGCCCTCACAGCCGTGCGGCAGGAGGAGGGCGAGGCCGGCCCGCTGGGACCACTTGTCCTCGGCGGCGACCAGGAAGTTGTCGATGATGACCTCGGCGCCGTTGACGAAGTCGCCGAACTGGGCCTCCCATGCCACCAGCGCGTTGGGGGACTCGACCGAGTAGCCGTACTCGAAGCCGAGCGCGGCGTACTCCGAGAGCAGCGAGTCGAGGACGGTGAAGCGGCCGGGGCGCCGCTCGCCGCCGGCGACGGCCCCGACGTGGGCGAGGGGCACGTACTCCTCGCCGGTCGTGTAGTCGACGAGCACGGCGTGGCGCTGGCTGAAGGTGCCCCGCCGGGTGTCCTGCCCGGTCAGCCGCACGTCGACGCCCTCGGCGAGCAGGCTGCCCAACGCGAGCGCCTCGGCCAGGGCCCAGTCGACCGTCCCGCCCTCGACGAGCTCGTCGCGGTGGGTGAACTGGCGGTCCAGCTTGGGGTGGATCGTGAACCCCTCGGGGACCGTGCGGACCAGACGCGCGATCGACCGCAGCAGCTCGAGGGGCGCCCCGGTCGCCACCGGGGCCGCCGGCCGAGCCGGCTCCACGGCGGGCAGCTCGGGCTCGTGGGTCGGCTCGGCCCGCACCTCGTCGAGCGCGGCCTGGAGTCGGGCGTTGAAGTCGTCGAGCGCCCGCTCGGCCTCCTCCAGGGTGAGGTCGCCCCGGCGGACGAGCGCCTCGGTGTACAGCTTGCGCACGGAGCGCTTGGCGTCGATCCGCTTGTACATGAGCGGCTGGGTGTAGCTCGGGTCGTCGCCCTCGTTGTGGCCGTAGCGGCGGTAGCAGACGAGGTCGATGACCACGTCCTTGTGGAATTCCTGGCGGAACCCGAACGCGAGCCGCGCCGCCCGGACGCAGGCCTCGGGGTCGTCCCCATTCACGTGCAGGATCGGCGCCTGGACCATCTTGGCCACGTCCGTCGGGTACACCGAGGTCCGGGCGGCGACCGGGGCGGTCGTGAACCCCAGCTGGTTGTTGATCACGACGTGCACGGTGCCGCCGGTCCGGTAGCCGGCGAGCCCGGAGAGGTTGAGGGTCTCGGCGACCACCCCCTGGCCGGCGAAGGCGGCGTCCCCGTGCACGAGCACTGCCAGCACCGGGTAGTGGCCGTCGGGGTCGGCGGTGCCCGAGGTCCCGTCGGTCTCCTGGGACACGATCCGGTCCTGCTTGGCCCGGGCCATCCCCTCGACCACCGGGTCGACCGCCTCGAGGTGGGAGGGGTTCGACGCCATGGCGATGGCGAGCGGCACACCGGAGCGGGAGACGAACTTCCCGACCGCCCCCTGGTGGTACTTGACGTCGCCCGAGCCCTGGACCGACTCGGGGTCGAGGTTGCCCTCGAACTCCTCGAAGATCTCGCGGTAGGACTTGCC
>JBOGFV010000076.1:0-7464 GCA_050743525.1 Acidimicrobiales bacterium | reverse complement strand
CCGTGGGCGAACCCGCCCGGCACCACCACCGCGTCGACGTCGCCCACGCTCGCGTCACCGTGCCACAGCAGCCGGCCGGCTGCGCCGACCACGTCGAGCGCCGCGATCACGTCGTGTTCGCAGTTGGTGCCCGGGAAGACGACGACCCCGACGCGGGTGGCCATCAGCCGGGGACCGCCGCTTCGATGCGCACGGTCGCGTCCTCCATCACCGGGTTGGCCAGGAGCCGGGCGGCCAACTGCCCGGCCCGCTCGAGCGCGGCGGCCTCGCCCTCGGCCTCGACCGAGAAGCGGAACGAGCGCCCGGTGGTCATCGCGGTGACGTCGTCGAAGCCAAGGGCGGGAAGGGCGCGCTCGATCGTGGCGCTCTCGGGGTCGGCGATCCCGGGCCGCAGCCGGACCTCGACGTGGGCGTGGAACCTCATCGGGCCGTCACGTCGGCGGGCTCGGGCACGTCAGTTCGGACCGTACCAGTCGGCCAGGGAACGCCCCGTGACCCGCTCGTAGGCGGCGACGTAGCGGTTCGAGGTCGCGTCGACCACGTCGTCGGGGAGGGCGGGCGCCGGCGGGGTCTTGTCCCAGAGCTGGGCGGAGGCCCAGTCCCGTAACGGCTGCTTGTCGAAGGCCGGCGGGGTGGTCCCGGGCACCACCTCGTCGGCCGGCCACAGCCGCGACGAGTCGGGCGTGACCACCTCGTCGCACAGGACCAGGCGGCCGTCGATCCGGCCCAGCTCGAACTTGGTGTCGGCCAGGATCAGGCCGGCACCGGCGGCTCGGGCGGCGGCCCTTCGGTACAGGGCGAGGCAGACATCACGGACCTCGGCGGCCGCCTCGGCCCCCACGATCGACGCCGCCGCCGCGAAGTCGATGTTCTGGTCATGCCCGACGTCGGCCTTGGTCGAGGGGGTGAACATCGGCTCGGGCAGCCGGTCGGCGAGCCGCAGGCCGGCCGGCATGGCCGTTCCGTGCACGGTGCCCGAGCGCGCGTACTCGTCGTGGGCCTGTCCGGCCAGGTAGCCCCGCACGATGCACTCGAGCGGGAGCATCGCGGCCTCCCGGATGAGGGTGGCCCGCCCGGCCACCTCCCCCAGCTGCCCGAACCCGGCCACCGACTCGGCGATCGCGGCCGGGTCCGCCGTCACCATCGCGTGGTCGACGACGTCGGCCATCTCCTCGCACCAGAACATGGTCATGGCCGTGAGGACCCGGCCCTTGTCGGGGATCGGCTCGGCGAACACGACGTCGAACGCGCTCACCCGGTCCGAGGCGACCATGAGCAGCATCGCCGGCCCGGCCTCGTAGAGGTCCCGCACCTTGCCGGAACGGAGCAGGGTCGGGGCGCCAGTCACGAGGGTCCGATGATGTCGTCGAGGGCGGCCACCACCCGGCCGGCGTGGCGCAACAGGTGGGAGAGATCGAAGGCGGCGTCGAGGGCGGCGGCGTCGAGGGTGACCTCGGGGTCCTCGGCCACCACCTCTCGCAGCGGCCGGTTGGCCTCCCAGGCGGCCCGGGCGTCGCGCTGGACGATCCGGTAGGCGTCGTCCCGGCTCGCCCCGTCGGCCACCAGGGCCAGCAGCACCGACTGACTGAAGACGAGGCCGAGCGAGCGGTTGGTCAGGTTGTCGAGGGCCCGGTCGGCGTGGACGACCAGGCCGGTCACGAGCTCCGTCGCCTTGCGCAGCAGATAGAGCGCGAGCGCCGTGGCGTCGGGGAGGACCACCCGCTCGACCGAGCTGTGCGAGATGTCGCGCTCGTGCCACAGGGCCACGTCCTCGAGCCCGGCGGTCAGGTAGCCGCGCAGCACCCGGGCCAGCCCGCACAGGCGCTCCGAGAGCACCGGGTTGCGCTTGTGGGGCATCGCCGAGGACCCCTTCTGCTGCGGGCCGAAGGACTCCTCCACCTCCCCGACTTCGGAGCGGGCCAGGTGGCGGACCTCCGTCGCGATCAGCTCGACGGTCGCCCCGGCCGCCGCACAGGCGTAGAGGAACTCGGCGTGGCGGTCGCGGGCGATCACCTGGGTGGCCGGGACGGGCTCCAGGCCGAGGGCCCGACACACGTGAGACTCGATCTCCGGCTCGATGTTCGAGTAGGTCCCGACGGCCCCCGAGAGCTTGCCGACCGCAACCCGGCGCCTCGCCGACACCAACCGCTGGCGGTCGCGGTCCACCTGGAGGGCCCACAGCGCGAACTTGGACCCGAACGTGGTCGGCTCGGCCTGCATCCCGTGGGTGCGCCCGGCCACCGGGACCTCGGCCAGCTCCCGGGCGCGGGCGCACAGGGCCACGATCAGCCCGTCGGCCGCCTCGATCAGCAGGTCGGCGGCGTGGGCCAGCGCGACGCTGCCGGCCGTGTCCACGACGTCGGAGGAGGTGAGGCCGAAGTGGATCCAGGCGGCCTCGGGCTGGCCAATCCGCTCCTGCACGACATCGACGAACGCGGCCACGTCGTGGTCGGTGGCCCTCTCCCGGTCGGCCACCGCGGCCACGAACTCCTCGTCGATCTTGGGGGCACGGTCCCGCACCGACTTGGCCATGTCCGGGGGCGCCACGCCGGCGGCTGCGAGCGCCTCGACCGTCAGCAGCTCGATCTCGAGCCAGCGGGCCAGCCGCGCCTCGTCGCTGAAGAGCGTCGCTGCGTCGGCCGGGGCGTAGCGCGGGATCACCGCGGCACCCCGGTCGGCTCGCTGAGGCGTGCGATGTCGCGACGGAGGTGCATCCCCTCCCAGGACACCTGTTCGGCGGCCCGATAGGCGAGCCGGCGGGCGTCGTCGAGGGTCGGCGCCATGGCGCTGAACCCGAGCACCCGGCCGCCGGCCACCACGAAGCCCCCGCCGGGTCCCCGGGCGGTGCCGGCATGGACCACGGTGACCCCTTCCACCGGGGCAGCCAACTGGCCGTCGTCGGCCAGGCCGGAGATCACGGCCCCCGCCACCGGCGCCTCCGGGTAGCCCTCGGCGACGGCCACCACGCACACGGTCGCCTCGTCCCGGAACCGGGGCGCCTCAACGAGTCGGCCCTCGGCCGCCGAGCGGAGCAGGTCGACGGGGTCGTCGAGCAGCCGGGGCAGGAGCACCTGGGTCTCGGGGTCGCCGAAGCGCACGTTGAACTCCAAGACGTAAGGCCCGTCGCTCGTCACCATGATCCCGCCGTACAGCACGCCCCGGAAGTCGATGCCGCGCCGCCGCAGCGCCGCCGCGGTCGGCTCGACCGCCTCGTCCATGACCCGGCCGATCAGCCCGTCGTCGACCTCGGGCGGTGGCGAGTAGCAGCCCATGCCGCCGGTGTTGGCCCCGCCGTCGCCGTCGAAGGCCCGCTTGTAGTCGCGGGCGGCGGCGAGCGGCACCACCCGGGTCCCGTCGCACACCGCGTGGATCGAGCACTCGAAGCCGACCAGGCCCTCCTCGACGACCACCCGTCGTCCGGCCTCGCCGAAGGCCCGGCCGGAAAGCTTCGCCGCGACGTCGGCCTCGGCCTCGGCCCGGCTGTCGGTGACGAGCACCCCCTTGCCGGCGGCCAGCCCGTCGGTCTTCACGACGAACGGGCCGGGCAGCTCGGCCAGGAACCGGGTCGCCGCGCCGGCGTCCTCGAACGACCCGTAGCGGGCGGTCGGCACTCCGGCCTCGGCCAGCACGGCCTTCATGAAGGTCTTGGAACCCTCGAGCCGGGCGCCGTCTGCCCCGGGGCCGAAGACCGTCATCCCCCTCGCCCGCAGCCGGTCGGCCAGCCCGTCGACCAGGGGGGCCTCGGGGCCGATCACGGTGAGCTCGGCGCCGACCTCCTCGGGCGGGGCGTCGGTCACCGAGATGCGGTGGCCGCCGACCATCGCCGGCATGCCCGGGTTGCCCGGGGTGACGACCACGTCGTCGGCGCGGGCCAGCACCCGGGCCAGGGTGTGCTCGCGCCCGCCGCTCCCCACGACGCAGACGGTCACCGGGATGGAGGCCTCAACGGGCGGCGAACGAGACGAACTGCTCGCGCTCGGGGCCGACCCCCACCGTCCTCACCGGGACCCCGATCTGTTCGGCCAGCAGGGCCACGTAGTCGCGGGCCGCCCGCGGCATCGCCTCGGGCGAGGTGACCTGGGACAGGTCGGTCAGCCACCCCGGCAGCTCTTCGTAGACCGGGGTGACCCGGTGCAGCGTCGACTGGTGATACGGCGGGTGGTCGTAGCGGACCCCGTCGGCCTCGTAGGCGACGCAGACCTTCACCGTCTCGAACGTGTCGAGCACGTCGAGCTTGGTCAGCGCGACCTCGGTCAGGGAGTTGAGCCGGACGGCCTGGCGCAGCATCACCGCGTCGAACCAGCCGCACCGGCGGCGGCGCCCGGTGTTGGTGCCGAACTCGTGGCCCCGCTCGACCAGGAGCTCGCCCACGTCGTTGACCTGTTCGGTCGGGAAAGGGCCGGCGCCGACCCGGGTGACGTACGCCTTGGCGATCCCGACCACCCGGTCGATGTCGCGGGGACCGAGCCCCGAGCCGGTGCAGGCACCCCCGGCCACCGGGTTCGACGAGGTGACGAACGGATAGGTGCCGTGGTCGAGGTCGAGGAAGGTGGCCTGGGCGCCCTCGAGGAGGACGCGGTCGCCCCGGGCCAACGCGTCGTGGAGTATGCCGACGGTGTCGGCCACCATCGGGATGATGCGGGGCGCGTACTGCTCCAGATAGCTCCGCGCGATGTCGTCGGCCGACGAGGGCAGGCGGTTGTAGACCTTGGCCAGGACGGCGTTCTTCTCCTTGATGACCACGTCGAGCTTCTGGCGGAAGATCTTGGGGTCCATGAGGTCCTGGACCCGTAGGCCCACCCGGGCGGCCTTGTCGGCGTAGGCGGGGCCGATGCCGCGCTTGGTGGTGCCCAGTGCGTTCTTGCCCAGGAACCGCTCGGTCACCCGGTCGAGCTCCGGGAGGTACGGCATGATCAGGTGGGCGTCGCCACTCACCACCAGCCGGGAGGTGTCGACGCCGCGGGACTCGAGCGCGTCGATCTCGTCGAGCAGGACGGCCGGATCGATGACGACGCCGTTGCCGAGCACCGGGGTGGTCCGCTCGTAGAGGACCCCCGAGGGCACGAGCTGAAGGGCGAAGGCCTCACCGTTGACCACGATCCGGTGGCCCGCGTTGTGGCCGCCCTGATAGCGGACCACGTAGTCCATCTCGGCGGCGAGGAGGTCGGTGAGCTTGCCCTTCCCCTCGTCGCCCCACTGGGTTCCGACGACCACGGTTGCAGGCACCGCGCACCCTCCGTAACGGCAGCGGATTACGCCCCACTGTAACCCGGTTGACGGGCCGGTCGGACCTGGTCGCAGACCTACGATTGACCGATGACGACCCCCGCCGCGCTCGCCACCGAGTCCAACGAGCTCGTCCTGGTGGCGGTCGAGATCCTGTTCGGGGCCTTCTGCTACGCCCGCACGGCGACCTTCCGCCGGCGGTTCGGCCGCAGCCCCTGGGGCGTGCACCCCAACCTGTGGCTGGCCATCGGGTTCATCCTCGGCCCGATCGGGGCCTGCATGGCCCTGCTGGCCTGCGTCGCCAGCATCGGCCCCGCGTATGGCGGAGGCCAGGCCGAGGGCACCGGGCACCGGGCCGGCCACCGGACCGACCAGGCGCCGCCGGCCGGCTGGTACCCGGACCCGGCCGGGCGCCACGAGTACCGGTTCTTCACCGGGGTGGACTGGACCTCCGACGTGGTCGACAACGGGGCCCGCTCGTCCGAGCCGCTGCCGGCCCCGCCACTCGGCTGAGCCGGCCCCCGACCGGGGTTCAGCGGAAGACGACCCCCTCGCCTTCCACGTCGACCGTGATGGTCGAGCCCTCGGGATAGCGGCCGGACAGCAGGTCCAGGGCCAGTCGGTCCTCGATCTCCTTCTGGATGACCCGACGCAGCGGCCGGGCCCCGAAGTCCGGGTCGTAGCCGGCGTGGGCCAGCCACGCTGCCGCGGCCGGGGTGACGCTGAGGGAGAGCCGCCGGGCCGCGAGGCGAGTCCGGAGCCGCCCCAGCTGGATGCCGACGATGACCTTGAGATCGTCCTCGGTCAGGGCCCGGAACCGGACCATCTCGTCGATCCGGTTCACGAACTCGGGCTTGAAGAAGTCGCCGGGCTCCCCGGGCAGGTTGGACGTCATGATCAGCACGGTGTTGGTGAAGTCGACCGTGCGGCCCTGCCCGTCGGTCAGGCGGCCGTCCTCGAGCACCTGGAGCAGGATGTTGAACACATCGGGGTGGGCCTTCTCGATCTCATCGAGCAGCACCACCGCGTAGGGGCGGCGGCGCACCGACTCGGTGAGCTGGCCACCCTCCTCGTAGCCGACGTAGCCGGGCGGCGCGCCAACGAGGCGCGACACCGTGTGCTTCTCCATGTACTCGCTCATGTCGATCCGGACCATGGCCCGATCGTCGTCGAACAGGAACTCGGCCAGCGCCCGAGCCAGCTCGGTCTTGCCGACCCCGGTGGGGCCAAGAAACAGGAACGAGCCGATCGGGCGGTGGGGGTCGGAGAGGCCGGCCCGGCTGCGGCGGATCGCGTTGGCCACCGCCCGCACGGCCTCGTCCTGGCCGACCACTCGCCCGTGCAGCGCGTCCTCCATGCGGACGAGCTTCTCGACCTCGCCCTCGAGGAGCCGGGTGACCGGGACGCCGGTCCAGCGGCTGACCACCTCGGCCACGTCCTCGGCGTCGACCTCCTCCTTCAAGAAGCGCTGGCCGCTCTGGAGCTTGGCCAGCTCCTCGGTGGCTTCTTCGATCCGGCGCGCGAGGTCGGGCAGCTCGCCGTAGCGGACCGCCGACGCGCCGGCCAGGTCGCCGTCGCGCTCCAGGCGCTCCGCCTGCGACTTGGCCTTCTCGTGCTCGTCCTTCAGGTCGCCGATGGCCTCGATGGCCGCCTTCTCGGCCTGCCAATGGGCGGTCATGGCGTTGGACTGCTCGTGGAGCTCGGCCAGTTCGGCCTCGAGGCGCGACAGCCGCTCGGCCGACGCCTCGTCGGACTCCTTCTGCAGCGCCACCCGCTCGATCTCGAGCTGGCGAATGCGCCGGATGACGACGTCGAGCTCGGTCGGCATCGAGTCGATCTCGATCCGCAGCCCGCTGGCCGCCTCGTCGACCAGGTCGATGGCCTTGTCGGGCAAGAAACGGCCGGTGACGTAGCGGTCCGAGAGCACCGACGCCGCCACCAGCGCCGCGTCCTGGATGCGGACCCGGTGGTGCGACTCATAGCGCTCCTTCAGGCCCCGCAGGATCGCGATGGTGTCCTCGACCGAGGGCTGGTCGACGAAGACCTGCTGGAATCGGCGCTCGAGGGCCGCGTCCTTCTCGATGTACCGGCGGTACTCGTCGAGGGTGGTCGCCCCGATCAGGCGCAGCTCGCCCCGGGCGAGCAACGGCTTCACCATGTTGCCGGCGTCCATGGCCCCCTCGGCGGCTCCGGCGCCGACCAGCGTGTGGAGCTCGTCGATGAAGGTGACCACCTGGC
>JBOGFV010000075.1:0-15163 GCA_050743525.1 Acidimicrobiales bacterium | reverse complement strand
CACCTGGCGGGCCCCGCCGAGCCCCATCTTCACCCAGCTCACCTGGATGTTGTCGATCGCGCCCCGGTAGGCGATGCGGCCGACCGCGTGCATGAGCAGGGCCTCACGGAAGGTCGGGCCCCGCCGGGCCCGGCGCTGCAGGTAGATCGGGGTGGCCATGTGCACGAACGGGAGCGGCACGAACTCGGTGAAGCCGCCGGTCTCGCGCTGGAGGGCCCGGGTCACCAGCAGGTGCCGGGCCCAGGAGCGGGGCTGCTCGATCGAGCCGAACATGATGGTGACGTTGGAGCGCAACCCGACGGCGTGGGCGGCCCGGTGGGCCTCCAGCCACTCCTCCGTGTTGACCTTGTCGGGGCACAGGACCGCCCGGACCTCGTCGTCGAGGATCTCGGCGGCGGTGCCGGGCAGGGTTTTCAGGCCCGCGTCGCGCAGCGTGGCCAGGTACTCGGCGAGGGCCACCCCCGAGCGCCGCGCCCCCTCGGTCACCTCGAGCGCGGTGAAGCCGTGGATGTGGATGCGCTCGGAGCCGGCCCGCACCGCCTTGATCACGTCGAGGTAGTAGTCGCCGTCGAAGCTGGGGTGGATCCCGCCCTGGAGGCACACCTCGGTGGCGCCGAGCGCCTCGGCCTCGGCGACCCGCTCGGTGACCTCGTCCAACTCGAGCAGGTAGGGAGCGCCGCGCAGGTTGAGCGAGAGCGGGCCCTTGGAGAACGCGCAGAACTTGCACTTGAACGTGCAGACGTTGGTGTAGTTGATGTTGCGGTTGATGACGAAGGTGACCGGATCGCCGACCGTGTCGGCGCGGAGTTGGTCGGCCAGCTCGGCGACCGCCCGGACCTCGGCGCCGCGGGCCGAGAAGAGGGTCACGATCTCGTCCTCGCCGACCTCCTGGCCCGCCGCCACGCCGGCCAGCACCTCGCCGACCGCCGAACCGGCCGCCCGGCCGGCCGATCCGACCGCGTCGAGGAGGAGCGGCGGCTCGACGTCGCCGCCCGAGCACCACGCCGAGTCGCGGCCCAGGCCCTCAGCGTCGGCACGGTCGAGGACGAAGAACCGCATGGCCGGGTCGAGCCAGCGCTCGGGAGCCAGCGCGAACTCCGGGTAGATGGTGAGCCGGGGCGCGAGGACGTGGCCGGCCGCCTCGGTGACCGCCTCGAGGCGCTCGAGGGCCGGCCAGGCCCGCTCGGGGTTCACGTGGTCGGCGGTCACCGGCGAGACCCCGCCCCAGTCGTCGATCCCGGCGCCGAGCAGCGGGACCAGGTCGTCGGAGAGGTTGGGCGGGGCCTGCAGGTGGACCTCGGGCGGCAGGATCAGCCGGGCCACCGCGATCGACCACAGGAACTCGTCGGGTGGGCACGAGGGGGCCCGGAACATCGAGGTGCCCGGCTTGGGCAGGAAGTTCTGGACGATGACCTCTTGGACGTGGCCGTGGCGGCGGTGCGACGCCGCGATGGCCTCCAGGGCGTCGATCCGGTCGGACCGGGTCTCGCCGATCCCGACCAGGATCCCGGTGGTGAAGGGGATGGCCAGCTCGCCGGCGGCGTCCAGCGTGGCCAACCGGCGGGCCGGTGCCTTGTCCGGGGAGCCGCGGTGCGCGTCGAGCTCGGCCAGGGTCTCGAGCATCATCCCCTGGCTGGCCGCCACCGGGCGGAGTCGGGCCAGCTCCCCGGCGTAGAGGGCGCCGGCGTTGGCGTGGGGGAGGAGGCCGGTCTCCTCGAGGACGGCCGCGGCCATGGCGGCCAGGTAGTCGACCGTCGTGGCGAAGCCCTGGGCGGCGAGCCACTCGGCCGCGGCCGGGTAGCGCAGCTCGGGCCGCTCGCCCAGGGTGAACAGCGCCTCGTGGCAGCCCGCGTCGCGCCCGGCCGACGCGATCGCAAGCACCTCGTCGCGGGTCAGGTACGGGCGCTCCAGGCGGGCCGGTGGCTTGGCGAAGGTGCAGTAGCCGCAGCGATCGCGGCACAGCATGGTCAGGGGGATGAAGACCTTGGGGGAGTAGGTGACGCGGTTGCCGTGGTGGCGGTCCCGGACCGCCCGGGCCGCCGCGGTCAGCTCCTCCAGGCCGGCGCCGAGCAGGCGGTCGCGGTCGTCGGTCGCCGTCGCGCTCATTGGCTCGGCCCCTCCGACGCGCCGCCGTCGAGCAGCCACCGGATGTCGGGCGTGGCCACGCGGGCGGCCGGCAGGTCCTCGCCACCCCGGATGCGCGCCACCGCGTCGTGCTTCTCGGGACCGGCCACCGTGAACACCGCGGTGCGGGCCGCGTCGATGACCGGGTAGGTGACGGTGAGGCGCGGGTGGGGGTTGCGCCCGCTCGGGTCCTCGGTGGCGAGGGCCCGTCGGTCGGTCACCTCGAGGCTGGGCGCGCCCGGGAACAGCGACGCGGTGTGGCCGTCGGGGCCGAGGCCGAGGTGGATCAGGTCGATCCCGGGGCCGGCCAGGACCTCGCCCACCACGGCGTCGTAGCCGGACGCCCCCCGTTCCGGGTCGGGGTCGGCGGCCATGGGAGTGAACGATCCCACACCGCCGAGGGGCTCGACGAGGTGCTCGCGCACCAGCCGCTGGTTGGCGTCCCGGTCGTCGGCGGGCACGCAGCGCTCGTCGCCCATGTAGATGTCGACGAGCGACCAGTCGACCTCGGCGTCGGTGGCGGCCCGGTCGTAGCAGGCTGCCGCGGTCGACCCTCCCGAGAGGAACAGCACGAAGCGGGCCCCCGGCCGGCCCTGGAACCGGGCCTGGAGGAGCGAGGCGAAGCCGGCCGGCACGTCGTCGACGGCCCGGGTGGCCGTGAGCGCCTCGGCGGCCGGCCTCACAGGACCGGGTCCCGCCACGAGTCGCCGGACCGCTCGAGCAGGAGGTCGGCGATGTGGGGTCCCCAGGTCCCGGCGTCGTAGAAGTGCAGCCCCCCGCCGGGCTCGGACCACGCCTCGAGGTAGGGGTCCACGATCCGCCAGGCCTGCTCGACCTCGTCGGTCCGAATGAACAGGGTCGGGTCGCCGCTCATCGCATCGAACAACAGCCGGGTGTAGCCATCCATGCCCGTGTCGTGGATGGCCTGCTCGTAGCCGAAGTCCATGGACACCGACTGGACCCGGAAGGCCTCGCCGGGGACCTTGGCCCCGAAGTGGAGCGAGATCCCCTCGTGGGGCTGGATCCGCAGCACCAGCACGTTGGGCCGGAGCTGGCGGGACAGCGTCCCCTCGAAGGCCAGGAACGGGACCTCGTGGAACTGGAGCGCGATCTCGGTGACCCGGGCGGCCAGCCGCTTGCCGGTCCGCACGTAGACCGGCACCCCGGCCCACCGCCAGTTGTCGACGTGCAGGCGCAGGGCCACAAAGGTCTCGGTCTGACTCTTGGGGTCGACGCCGTCCTCGTCGCGGTACCCGAGCACCGAGGCCTGGTCGACCACGCCGGCCACGTACTGGCCGCGCACCGACTTGTCCACCGCCTCGTCGGGGGATGGGATCGCGATCGACTTCAGGAGCTTCACCTTCTCGTCCCGGAGGTGGGCCGCGTCCATCCAGGTCGGCGGCTCCATCATCGTGAGCGCGAGGACCTGCATGACGTGGTTCTGCACGATGTCGCGCAGCGCCCCGGCGGTCTCGTAGAAGCCGCCCCGGTGCTCGACGCCGATCGACTCGGCCACCGTGATCTGGACCTGCTCGACGTAGCGGCGGTTCCAGATCGGCTCGAACACCGCGTTGGCGAAGCGGAGGGCCAGGACATTCTGGACGGTCTCCTTGCCGAGGTAGTGGTCGATCCGGAAGATCTGGGCCTCGTCGAAGGCCCGGTGGAGCTGCGCGTCGAGTTCGAGGGCGCTGTCGAGGTCCCGGCCGAACGGCTTCTCGACGACCAGTCGGACGAACTGGCCGCCCTCGCCGGGCTGGTTGCAGCCCTCCTTGGCCAGCGCCTCGGCGACCAGCGCGAAGACCTCGGGAATGGTGGCCAGGTAATAGAGCCGGTTGCCGCCGGTGCCCTGCCGCTGGTCCGATGTCGCCAGGATCTCCTTCAGTCGGTCGAAGGTCTCGGTGGCCGCGTACTCGCCGGCCACGTAGCGGAAGTGGGCCACGAGCTTGGCCCAGGTGGCTCCGCTCGATGGGTCGGCCTTCAGCGCGACGTCGCGGAACTCGTCGTCGGTCCACTCGGTCCGGGCCACCCCGACCACGCTGAACTGCTCGCTCAGGCGACCCCGGTTGGCCAGCTCGGCCAGCGCCGGCAGGATCTTGCGAGCGGTCAGGTCGCCCGACGCCCCGAAGATCACCATGGCCAGGGGCGGCGGAGTCTTGGCCACCCGGGTCGCCACCGGGGAGAGGTCGGACACCGGCGCCCTCAGCTCGTCGGGGTGGAGGTCTCAAGGCCCGACTGGCCCGACTCGAGGGTGACGGCGTGGCCGCCGAACTGGTTGCGCAAC
This sequence comes from Acidimicrobiales bacterium, assembly GCA_050743525.1. Lineage (GTDB taxonomy): Bacteria > Actinomycetota > Acidimicrobiia > Acidimicrobiales > RAAP-2 > Palsa-461. Next base: position 10,758 of record JBOGFV010000075.1, on the reverse strand, counting down.
GCGGCCAGCAACTTGTTGGCGAACGAGTCGGCCTGGCGCGACGAGAAGCGCGCGTACAGCGCCGCCGAGATGGCCGGAGCCGGCACGGCCCGGTCGATGGCCTCCTCGACGGTCCAGCGGCCCTCGCCCGAGTCGGTGACCGAGCCCTTGATGTCATCGAAGCCGGCGCCGGGCCGCAGGGCCCGCTCGGTCAGCTCCAACAGCCAGCTCCGCACCACCGAGCCGTAGCGCCAGATCGAAGCGATCTCGTGGAGGTCGAGGTCGAACTCGTCGGCGGCCCCCATGATCTCGAAGCCCTCGGCGTAGGCCTGCATGAGGCCGTACTCGATGCCGTTGTGGACCATCTTCACGAAGTGTCCCGCCCCCACCGGTCCGACGTGGGCATAGCCCCCCTCCGGGGCGAGCGAGCGCAGGGCCGGCTCGACCACCGCCACCGACTCCTTGGTCCCGCCGACCATCATGCAGTAGCCCTCGGCGAGGCCCCACACGCCGCCGGAGGTGCCGGCGTCGACGAACCCGATGCCCTTCGGAGTGAGGCCCTCGGCGGTCCGCGTCGCGTCCTTGTAGTTGGAGTTGCCGCCGTCGACGATCACGTCGCCCGCCTCGAAGCGCTCGGCCAGTGCGTCGATGGTCGAGTCGGTCGGCTTGCCGGCCGGCAGCATGACCCACGCCGCCCGGGGCGGGTCGAGCTTCTTGGCCACGTCGTCGAGGTCCTCGGCGACGATCGCCCCCTTGGCCCCGGCCGCCGTCTTGGCCTCCGCCGACAGGTCGAAGGCGACCACCTCGTGGCCGGCGCCGATCAGGCGCTCGGTCATGTTGGCGCCCATCTTGCCCAGGCCGATCATGGCGATCTTCATCAGGTGCTCCTCTCCTCCGACGACCGTACTGCCGCTCGCGGGCGTGTCCTCAGGCGAGCTCGCCCAGGTCGTCGACGGCCACCCGCAGGACCCGGCGGCCGTGGGTGACCAGGCTCTGGTGGTCGCCGATCGACTGGGCCCCGATCAGGGTGCCGAAGTCGTAGGGCTTGTCTGGGATCGGCACCTCGGGCTGCTCGCCCCGCCGCACCACCTGGACGGCGAGCACCGAGTTGGGACCGCCCTTGTGGAGCTGGCCGGTCGAGTGCAGGAAGCGGGGGCCGTAGCCGGCGGTGACCGGGGCGCCGCCCAGGTGGTCGCGGACCCGGCGGCGCAGCGATTCGAGCCCATCGTCCTGGCCGAAGGGGACGTAGGCCTGGACCGAGACGTAATCGCCCGGTCGGAACTGCTCGGCCAGCCACCCGAAGGCCGACCCGGGCTCGGCTTCCTCGAGCGCAGGCAGGGGAAGCGCGTCGAGCACCTTGTTGGTGTTGGCCTTCGACTCGGCCACGTTGGGCTCGTCGAACGGGTCGATCGAGAGCACGTGGCCGGCGATCGGGATGGCCACCTCGAACCGGAAAAACTGCTCGGCCAGGTCCTCGGCCGCCTTGGGCTCGAGGGTGATGGGATGGCGGTCGGGGCCGGGCTCGTCGTCGGTGGTCGGGACGGGCACGCAGCCGGTGCCCCGCTTGCCCGTCGACTCCGCGATCAGCTGCTCCACCCACAGGCCGAACGACGCGAATGCCTTCGGGACCTTGATCGTGACCTTGTCCCGGCCCTCTTTGGCCGCCGTCCCCATCGCCCAACCGAGCTCGACCGCCTCGTCCTGGTCACACCGAAGGGCCCGCTCGCACAGCGCCGCGACGTCGTAGCCGATGAGCGCGGCCGGGACCATGCCGAAGTAGGAGAGCACCGAATAGCGACCGCCGATGTCGGGTCGGTTCTCGAAGACCCGGTGGAAGCCCCGCTCGCGGGCCAGCGCCACCAGGGGGGTGCCTGGATCGGTGATGGCCGCGAAGCGCTTCCCGTCCGGGAGCTTCGACCAGGCGTGCTCGAACAGGACATTGGGTTCGAGGGTCGTGCCGGACTTGGACGACACGAGGACGAAGGCGTCGGAGAAGTCGATGCCCCCGACGGTGGTGGGGTCGGTCGTGTCGCAGACGACCAGCCGCCGATTGAGGCCGGCCGGGCCGGTCGCTCGGACCGCCTCGAGCACCGCCGGCCCGAGCGAGGAGCCGCCCATGCCGAGCAGGATGACCGTCGACTGGTCGATGGCGGCCGCCCACGAGGCGAGGTCCTCGGCCCGGTCGGCCATCTCGGCGGGGGAGTCCAGCCACCCGAGCCGGTTGCCCGAGACGTTGCCCTCCGGCCACAGCGTCGCGTCGCGGCCGACCAGGCGGGCCGCCAGGCCCGCCGGCGCGCTGCTCATTTGTGGCCGCCGAGCGAGGCCGCCTTGTCGCTCAGGATTTGGATGAGCTGGTCGAAGGACTTGGCGAACGAGTGGACCCCCTCGTCCTCCAAGGTGGCCGACACGTCGTCGAGGTCGATGCCGGTCTCCTCGAGCTTGGCCAGCGTCGTCTGGGCGGCCCCCGGGTCGCGGTCGACGGTCCGGGCCACCGTCCCGTGGTCGGCGAAGGCGTCGATGGTGCCTTCGGGCATCGTGTTCACGGTGTGCGGGCCGATCAGTCTGTCGACGTAGAGGAGATCGGGGTAGGCGGGGTTCTTGGTCGATGTCGAGGCCCACAGTGGCCGCTGGACCTTCGCCCCCTGGGCGGCCAGCGCATCCCACCGCTGACCCGAGAACGCTTTCACGAAGTGCTGATACGCCTCCTGGGCCTGGGCCACCGCGGCCTTGCCCCGCAGGGCCAGGATCGATTCGTCGCCGTCGGCCCGCGACTCGAGCCGCCGGTCGACCTCGGTGTCGACCCGGCTCACGAAGAACGACGCCACGCTGGCGACGCGCGAGAGGTCAGCGGCACCCGACGCCGCGTAGGCCTCCAGGCCCGACAGGTAGGCCTCGATGACCTCGTCGTAGCGGGGGAGCCCGAAGATGAGCGTCACGTTGATGCTCTTGCCGGCCGCGGTCAGCTGGTGGATGGCCGCCACCCCCTCGGCCGTGGCCGGCACCTTCACGAATAGGTTCGGCGCGTCGATCCGCTCGTGCAGCGACAGGGCCAGCTTCACGGTTCCGGCGGTGTCGTGGGCGATGGCCGGGGCGACCTCCAACGAGACGAACCCGTCGCCGCCGTCGCTGTCGTCATAGACGGGGCGCAGGATGTCGAGGGCCGAGACGATGTCGGTGATGGCCACCTCCCAGTAGGCGTCCTCGATCGAGCCCTTGGCGGCCAGCGACCCGAACTGCTCGTCGTAGTCGTCATCGCTCTCGATGGCCTTGGCCAGGATGGTCGGGTTCGAGGTCACTCCCCGGATGCCGGAGGCCACGAACTCAGCCAGCCGTCCACTGAGGATCCAGTCCCGCCGGAGGTTGTCGAGCCACGGGCTCTGGCCCTGCTCGGAGTAGAGATCCTGGAGTCGGCTCACGGCCTGCTTCCTTTCTTCGTCGTCGATAGCAGCGCCCGGGCCCGCTCGACCACGTGGTCGACGGTGAACCCGAAGTGCTCGAGGACCGCCTGGCTGGCGCCGGAGGCCCCGAATGTGTCGATGGCGACGCTGGCGTCGGCGTAGCGGTCCCAGCCGAACGACGCGGCCGCCTCGACCGAGAGGGTCGGCACGTCGGCTGGCAGCACCGACGCCCGGTAGTCCTCGTCCTGGTCCTCAAACCACTCCCAGCACGGCAGCGACACCACCCGCACCGAGCGACCCTCGGACCCGAGCGTCTCGGCCGCACCGAGGCACAGGTGCACCTCGCTGCCGGTGCCGACCAGCACCAGGTCGAGGGGGCCCGGCTCGGCCCGCAGCACGTAGCCGCCCCGGGGCAGCCCGGCCGCGGCCAGCTCGGCCGTCTCGGTCAGCACCGGGATCGACTGGCGGCTCAGGATCATCGCGATCGGCTCGTCGGCGTCCACCGCGCACCGCCAGGCCTGCACGCACTCGTTGGCGTCGGCCGGCCGCACCACCACCAGGCCCGGCATCGCCCGCAGCGAGGCCAGCTGCTCGACGGGCTCGTGAGTCGGGCCGTCCTCGCCGAGCCCGATCGAGTCGTGGGTCCACGAGTAGATGACGTGGGCCCGCGACATGGCGGCCAGCCGGACCGCCGGGCGCATGTAGTCGCTGAAGATGAAGAAGGTCCCGCCGACCGGCAGGATCCCGCCGTGGAGCGCCATCCCGGTCATGGCCGCGCCCATCGCGTGCTCGCGGATCCCGAAATAGACCTGTCGTCCCCCCGGATCCTCGGGAGACTGGCGCGCGCCGTCCTCGAGGGTGACCCCGGTGTTCTCGGTCAGGTCGGCGGCCCCGGCCACGAGGCCCGGGATGTGCGGGGCGGTGGCGTTGATGCACGCGTTGACAGCCCGCCGCGTCGCCACCCCGTCGCCGGCCTTGAAGGTCGGGAGCTTGGTGTCCCAACCCGCTTCGCCGTGTCCACCCGACCAGCACGCGGTCCATGCGGCCCGGTCAACGTCCGACGCGTCGAAGCGGGCTCGCCATTCGGCGTGCTGGGCCTCGCCGCGCGGGATGCAGCGCCGGTAGAAGTCGAGCACCGCGTCGGGCACCCAGAACGACTGGTCGGGCGGGAGGCCGAGGATCTCCTTGGTGATCTCGATCTCCTCGGGCTTGAGCGGGTTGCCGTGGGCCTCCTTGGTGTCGACGATGCCCGGAGCCGGCCAACCGATGTGGCTGCGCAGCACGATCAGCGATGGTCTGTCCTCGACCGCCATGGCTCGCCGGAGGGCCGCCTCGAGGGTGTCGGTGTCGTTCGCGACCTCGCCGATGGGGTCGACATCCCAGCCGTAGGCGGCGAAGCGCTCCGGCACGTTGTCGCTGTAGGACAGCTCGGTCGGACCGTCGATGGTGATGTGGTTGTCGTCGTAGATGTAGACGAGCCGACCCAGTCCGAGGTGCCCGGCCAGGGAGGCGGCCTCGTGCGAGATGCCCTCCTCGAGGCAGCCGTCGCCGCAGATGACGAAGGTGTGGTGGTCACAGAGCTCGGGCCCGAAGCGGTCCCGCAGCACCCGCTCGGCCACGCCCATGCCGACACCGTCGCCCACCCCCTGGCCGAGCGGGCCGGTGGTGACCTCGACCCCCGGGGTGTGGCGGCGCTCGGGGTGCCCGGGCGTGCGGCTGCCCACTTTGCGGAAGGCCTTCAGGTCCTCGAGGGTGAGCCCGTAGCCGGTCAGGAACAGCATCGAGTAGAGGAGGATCGACGCGTGCCCGTTCGAGAGGATGAACCGGTCCCGGTCCGGCCACTCGGGGTCGGTCGGGTCGTGGCGCATGACCCGGGTCCAGAGCACATGGGCGAGGGGGGCGAGCGCCATGGCGGTGCCGCTGTGGCCCGAGTTGGCCAACGCCGGCGCGTCCATCGCGATCCCGCGGATGACGTTGATGCCGAGCTGCTCGAGGGTCTGGTCCTGGGTCGGTGCGGCCACCAATGCACCCTACCCACACGGCCCCGAACCATTTCCCCAGCCCTGGGCCGTTCACGCCCCGGTCACGGCCCCGTCCCGGTCCTCTCGTAGAGTCACGCCGTGGCCAGCCGGATGCAGGTCCCTCCGAACAGCGACCTCATGCTCGGAGCCGTGTGCGTCGACAAGTCGGTGCCGGGTCGGACGACGTGGGAGATGCTGGCCGACGAGCGGTTCGCCAACCCGGCCGGCCAGATGCAGGGCGGCTTCCTCTGCGCCTTCATCGACACGGCCCTCGGCTCGGCAGCGGTCACCTTTGTCGAGGGCCGCAAGGTCTACACCGCCAACGCGGACCTGAAGGTCAGCTATCTCGCCTCCGTCCAGCTGGGCCAGAAGATCCGCTGCGAAGCCGAGGTGGTGTCGGGCGGGTCGCGAGTCGCGTTCGTGGAGGCCACCGTGACCGACTTGAACGGGAAGAAGCTGGCCCGGGCCAGTTCGACCTATCTGTACCGCGACCGCACCTGACCCGGCCCACGGGAGGGTCGATACGATGCGCGATGACGCGGCGGTGGGCGCGGCTCGACTTCGATCGCCGCTGGTCGGCCACCTGGCCGAGCTCGGAATCACCCTCGAGAGCCGGCGCATCCGACCGTTGTCGGAGCCCGCTGACCTGGCCTTCTGCCGGTCGGGAGCGGCCCGCTTGCTAGCGTCGCGGCTCGTGGCGCGCTTCGGGAGAGCAAAGTCGGCGGCCGGCGACAAGGGCGGAGGCAACGACGCCCGGCGCGACGCGCTCAACCTCGTCGTCGCCTACGTCAAGCAGGAGACGCTCGACCCGCTGAAGGGCCTGGCCCGCTTCGTGGCCTTCGGGGTCGCCGGGTCGGTCGCCATCACCTTGGGCACCGTGATGTTGCTGGTCGCCGCCCTCCGGGTGCTCCAGACCGAGACGGGCACCTTCCACGGGAACCTCTCGTGGATTCCCTATGTGATCGTGGTTGCCCTGGCCACCGTCGTCATCGGCCTCTCGGCCTGGCGGATCATGGCCGGGCCGGCCGCCCGGCGGGGCGACAAGCCCGCCAAGGACTGAGAGAAGGAGGGGCCGACATGGCCGTCGAGACCAACGGACGCCGGATCAGCCGGGACGACCTGCAGGCCGCGTTCAGCCGCGCCATCGGGGATAGCCAGGAATCGGTCCGCAAGAACCTGCCCCCCCTGGTCGGGATCGTCGGGGCGGTCCTGATCGGCGTGTTCGCGATCGCATACGTCCTCGGGCGCCGGGGCGGCAAGCACGAGTCGGCGGTCGTGGAGATCCGCCGCCTCTAGGACCGACCATGGACTATCTGCTCCGCCGCCTGCTGAAGGCGGCCCTCCGGAGGGGCAGGCAAGGCGAGCACTGGGCGTGGTTCGTCCTGGCCGCCGGCGCCTACGTGCTCCAGCGGGCCCGCCGCCGCCGAGATCCGCTCGTCTACTCGAGCCGCATCAGCCCCGGCGACCGCCTGCTGGTCACGATCCGATCGCCCAAGGACGAGGCGCCAGACCCCGCCATCGCGGACTGAGCGGGTGGGCGACGCCCATCCGCTCGAATCCGGCGAGCGGGTGCTCCTCATCGACGCGAAGCAGCGCCGCTACCTGTTGAAGCTGCGGGCCGGCGACACCTTCCACACCCACGCCGGGATCCTCGCCCACGACGACGTCATCGGGTTGAGCGAGGGAGCGACAGTGCTCGGGTCGACCGGCCGCGGGTTCCTCGTCTTCCGCCCCACCCTGGCCGACGTGGTGGTGAAGATGCCACGCGGGGCCCAGGTCATCTACCCGAAGGACCTCGGTGCCATCTTGATGGCGGCCGACGTCGGGCCGGGACAACACATCCTCGAGGCCGGCGTGGGGTCGGGGGCGTTGTCGATGACACTGCTCCGGGCCGGGGCCAGCGTCATCGGCTACGAGATCCGCGAGGACTTCGCGGCCCACGCCAAGATCAACGTGGTTGCGCAGCTCGGCGAGGCCGTCGACTACCGGGTCGAGGTGCGCGACGTGGCCGAGGGCATTGCCGAGACCGACCTGGACCGGGTCATCCTCGACCTGCCCGAGCCGTGGGCGGTGGTGCCGCACGCGGCCGTGGCGCTGCGCCCCGGTGGCATCCTGCTCTCCTACCTTCCAACCATCAACCAGACCACGCAGCTGCGCGACGCGCTGGCGAGGAGCGGCTTCGGACTGGCCGAGACGGTCGAGATCCTCCGGCGGACCTGGCACGTGGAGCCCCGGTCGGTTCGCCCCGACCACCGGATGGTGGCCCACACCGGCTTCCTCACCACGGCTCGGGTCCTGGCCCGACGCAACTGAGGGATCGAGCGGGGGTGGCGGGAGGCGCCCGAAGCTAGTCCCGCTCGATGAAGATGCACTCCCCGGGGCACTCTTCGGAGGCCTCGACCACGGCCTCCTCGAGCTCGTCTGGCACGAGGGCCATGCCGGCCGAGCCGCCCGGTTCGTTCTTGATGACGTCGCCCTCCTTCACGTAGGCGAGGCCGTCGTCGAGCAGGGTGAAGACGGCCGGCGCGATCTCCTCGCACAGCCCGTCCCCGGTGCACAGATCCTGGTCGATCCAGACCTTCATCGCTGCTCTTCGCCTTCCATCGGTTCTGCAACCCAGGCTAGGGCCCGAACGGAGGGGATCGGGACGACCCCGTGTCCCGCACCGACGCCCAGGGTCGTCGTCCCGCACCGACGCCCAGGGTCGTCGTCCGCAGCGATGCTAGCGGGGCGGGCCTGGCGGGACGATTTCTCCAGGTCATCGGGACGGACGTTCGAGCCTGGTCAGACCGCTCTATCTCGGGACGAAATCATCGATCAGGCGGGCCAGCTCGATCGGCTGGTCACCCTGGATGCTGTGGCCCCCGTCCTGCACGTGCTCGACCCGGGCAGCCGGATTGCGTTGCCGGAGCTCCGCCTCGTCCTTGTCGTCCACGACCGACTGGGGGCGCATCCCGCGGACCAGCATGAGCGGGACGCCGAGATCGCCAATGACCTCCCACAGGTCCATGAATCGGCCCTCGTTGGGCTGGTCCGGCGGCTCCTCGGCCCGGTGCCGGGCGTGTCGCCACACCCAGCTGCCGTCCTCCCGCTGCTGAGCGTTGTGCAGGATCCCACGGCGCAACGACATCTCCGACCGGGTCGGGTTGTGCTCGACGGTGCGGGCCAGGATGGCGTCGAAGTCGGGGAAGCTCTCGGGCCCCCGGACGAAGTCGGTGATGGCCTTGGCCTTCTCGGCGGTCACGCCGGGTGTGATGTCGACCAGGATCAGCCGGCCGACGAGCTCGGGGTGCCGGTGGGCGAGGGCCAGGCTGGTCATGCCGCCGAGCGACATTCCGACCACCGCCTTGGCGTCGGGCGCGAGCTCCCGGATGACGACCGCGAGGTCGTCGGCATTGTCGGCCAGGTTGCGGGCCCCGAGGCGGCCGCCGTCGGAGTGGCCATGGCCCGGCAGGTCGATCGCCAGCAGGGGGCGGCCGAGGGCCAGCGCCACGGTGTCCCAGGTGTGGGCGTTCTGGGCCCCACCGTGGAAGAGCACGATCTCGGGCGCCGCGTCACCCCAGACGAGCGAGCTCAGCTGGCGGCCGTCATCCATCTTGACCGAGCGCCGGGTCACCGCCGGCGGCCCCGGATAGGGGAGGCCGAACTCCTCGGCGTTCTCATGGAACATCGAGAATTCGTCGTACTCATAGCGCGCACCGGGGGTGGTCATGGCGTCTCCGGGGGTCGATCCAGCCAGGTGCTGGGACGGAGGAAAGGATCGCGCGGCTGAGGGCCGGCGGCCACGCCGCAACGCCTTCGGGGCCGGGGGGAACCCCTGGTCGGAGCCGATCACCCGGTCGCCGGGGCCATCGTGCGACGATCGGGGACGCACGCGATCGACCGATAGGGTGAGCGCATCAGGCCGGTGGGAGGTGGTCCCGACGCCGAGACCCGGAGACCCAATGGACGACGCAACCCTGAGCGAGCTGGAGGAGGTCCGCTCCGAGCTGCTGGCGGCCGAGGACGAGATCAACGTCCTGCGTCGGCGTCTCCAGGACAGCCCCGCGCGCGTCCAATCCCTCGAAGAGCGCCTCTTGGAGTCCAAGGGGCAGCTCAACCAAGCGATCTCGCAGAACGAGAAGCTCACCTTCACCCTGCAGCAGGCCAAGGAGCAGCTGGCCAGCCTGCGCGAGGAGGTGGAGAAGCTCACCCAGCCGCCCGCCGCCTATGGCACCTTCCTCGACATCAACGAGGACGGGACGGTCGATGTCTTCGCGAGCGGCCGCAAGATGCGCGTCGCCCTGCACCCCGACATCGACCCCGGCATCCTTCGCAAGGGCAACGAGGTCGTCCTCAACGAGTCGCTCAACGTGGTGTTGGTGCGCGACGGTGAGCTCTCCGGCGAGGTGGTGACCCTCAAAGAGGTCATGGAGGACCGCAGCCGGGCCATCGTGTTCGCCCGGGCCGACGAGGAGCGGGTGGTCGAGCTGGCCGACGAGCTCGCCGCGACCCGGCTGCGGGCCGGCGACGCGTTGCTCATGGACCTGCGCAGCCAGCTGCTCATCGAGAAGCTGCCCCGACCCGAGGTCGAGGAGCTCGTCCTCGAAGAGGTTCCCGACATCACCTACGCGGACGTCGGCGGCCTCGACACGCAGATCGAGGCGATCACCGACGCGGTGGAGCTGCCCTACCTGCACCGCCGGCTGTTCGCCCACTACAAGCTGCCGGCCCCCAAGGGCATCCTCCTCTACGGGCCGCCGGGGTGCGGCAAGACGCTCATCGCCAAGGCCGTCGCCAACTCGCTCGCCAAGAAGGTGGCGGAGGCGACGAACAACACGAGCATCCGCAGCTACTTCCTGAACATCAAGGGTCCCGAGCTCCTCAACAAGTACGTGGGGGAGACCGAGCGCCAGATCCGACTGGTCTTCCAGCGCGCCAGGGAGAAGGCCGAGGAGGGCGTGCCGGTCATCGTCTTCTTCGACGAGATGGACTCGTTGTTCCGCACCCGGGGGACAGGCATCAGCTCGGACATGGAGTCGACCATCGTCCCCCAGCTCCTCGCCGAGATCGACGGCGTCGAAGCCCTGCGCGACGTCATCGTGATCGGCGCGTCGAACCGGGAGGACCTGATCGACCCCGCGATCCTGCGTCCCGGACGCCTCGACGTGAAGATCAAGATCGAGCGGCCAGACGAGGAGGCGGCCGCCCAGATCTTCTCCCGGTACCTGACCGCGGACCTGCCCCTCGACGCGGCCGAGGTCGAGCGGCTGGGCGGTGGGGACCCGTCCAAGGCCGCACGGTCCATGATCGAGAAGACCGTGCGCGAGATGTACTCGGTCACCGAGGACAACCGCTTCTTGGAGGTCACCTACCAGAAC
>JBOGFV010000074.1:0-5349 GCA_050743525.1 Acidimicrobiales bacterium | reverse complement strand
GGCCCCGACCGGCTTGGCTTCCTGGGGGTCCTCGAGCGGATGGGCGCGGCGATCGGGATCGGCGCGGTCGCGGACGGGGCCGCCGACCTGCACGCCGAGTCTTCGGCCCTCACCGGGACCGAGGTCGACGCCGCCGAGATCCCGTCCCTCGACGAGATCCCGATCCTGGCCGTGGCGGCGGCGGCGGCCACCGGGACCACGACCTTTCGGGACGTGGGCGAGCTGACCGTGAAGGAGAGCGACCGGCTCGCCACGACGATCGCGCTCGTCGAGGCGCTGGGCGCAGGGGCCCGGGCCGCGGGCGGGGACCTCGTGGTCGAGGGCCGCGGCCGACCCGGAGCGGCGCCCATTCGCTTCGATAGCCGCGGCGACCACCGCTTGGCCATGGCGGCGATCGTCGGCGCCGTGGCCGGTCCGGGCGGGCGGGTCGGTGGGGTGGCGTCGATCGCGACCAGCTACCCGGGGTTCTTGGCCGACCTCGACGCGCTCACCGGCGGCGGCGCGTGGGCGGCGGGATGAGCGGGGGCCGACCGTTGATCGCCATCGACGGGCCGGCCGGCGCCGGGAAGTCGACCGTGTCGCGGGCGGTGGCCCGGCGGCTCGGCCTCGACCGCCTGGACACCGGGGCCATGTACCGCTCGGTGGCCTGGGAGGCGCTCCGACGCGCTGTCGACCCGGGCGACCACGACGCGGTGGCCCGGATCGCCGCTGGCGCGCTGATCGAGGTCGGCCCGGTCGTGCGGATCAACGGCCACGACGTCACGAGCGCCATCCGCACCCCCGAGGTCAGCCGGGCCGTCTCCGTCGTGGCGGCGAACCCCGAGGTGCGCCGGGAGCTCGTGACCCGCCAGCGGGCCTGGGCCGCCCAACGTGACGGCGGGGTCGTCGAGGGCCGAGACATCGGCTCGGTGGTGTTCCCCGAGGCGACCGTGAAGGTCTACCTGACCGCGGCGCCCGAGGAGCGGGCCCGGCGGCGGGGCCATGACGAGTCGCCCGACGGCTTGGCCCAACGGGACCTCCTCGACTCCACCCGGGAGGCATCGCCGCTGACCGAGGCGCCCGACGCGCACCTCCTCGACACCACCGGGCGGAGCGTCGAGGATGTGGTCGAGGAGGTGCTCTCATGGCTGTGAGCGACCCGACCGAGGCAGGCCCCGCCGCGGTCGACCGCTCCGCCCACGCCCGTCGGGCCCTCTCCTTCCAGGTCGACCCGCGGCGCTCGCCCTCCTACCGGGTGGCCCGGGTGATCGTGACCGGGGTGCTGCGGCTGTGGTTCCGGCCCCGCATCCGGCACCCGGCCAACATGCCGGCCGACGGCCCGGCCATCATCGCCCCGGTCCACCGGTCCAACATCGACTTTGGGTTCGCGGCGTTCGTGACCGACCGCAAGCTCTTCTACATGGCCAAGGAAGAGCTGTGGAAGATGGAGAGGTTTGGCCACCTGCTCGAGTCGCTCGGCGCCTTCCCGGTGCAGCGCTCCGGCACCGACCGAGAGTCGGTGCGCCGCGCCGAGGAGGTGCTGCATCGGGGCCAGGTGCTGGTCATGTTCCCGGAAGGGGCCCGCCGCTCCGGCGAGGTGGTCGAGGAGCTGGCCGAAGGGGTGGCGTTCCTGGCCGCCCGCACCGGCGCGCCGATCGTGCCGGTCGGCATCGGCGGCAGCCAGCGGGCCATGCCCAAGGGGGCCAGGTTCCCCAAGCCGATCGGGATCACCGTGTCGATCGGCGAGCCGATCGAGATCGAGCCGCGAGAGGAAGGCCAGCGGGTCGCCCGCAGCCAGATCCACCGGCTGAGCGAGACGCTGAGAGAGCGGCTCCAGGCCGCCTACGACGACGCGGCGCGCTGAGGCAGGCGGTCGTGGCGCTCCCGGAGCCAGGTCCGCGCGACCACGCTGGCGTAGCGCAACCCGAAGAACAGGTTCGAGCCCTTCTTGGAGGAGCCCGAGGCGCGGGGTCGCCACACGGTCGGGCGCTCGGTGACCCGCCAGCCTCGTGAGATCGCGGTGATGAGCAGTTCAGCGGTCTGGTACTGGCGCTGCTCGAGCCGGTCGACCACATCGGCCAGCAGCTCGGACTTGAGGGCCCGGTAGCCGTTGGAGGTGTCGGTGAGCGTCGAGCCGGTGAGCCGGTTCATCAGCCACGCGAACACCACCACGCCGGTCCGCCGGACCTGGTCGCTCGTCTGGTCGACCCCGAGCCTGCGGGAGGCGACGACGAAGTCGGCGGTGTCGTCCAGCAGCGGCTGGAGCATGACCGGCAGCTCGGCCGGGTCGTTCTGCCCGTCGGCGTCCAGCGTGACCACGTAGCGGGCGCCCCCGTCGAGGCTCAGGCGGTAGCCGACCCGGAGGGCGACCCCGTGGCCGAGGTTGGTGGGCAGGACGCAGGTCATGGCCCCGTTGGCCACCGAGACCTTGGCCGTGTCGTCCTTGCCGCCATCGACGATGACGAGCGAGGCGACCGGGAGGCCGCCGGCCTGGTCGGGCACCGCCTTCAGCACGTCGCCGATGTTGTCGACCTCGTCGTACGCGCAGATGAGCGCGACCACCGGCGGGAGCTTGACGGCGCCGTAGCGCGACGAGAAGTCGCGCCGGGCCTCTTCGACGGCGAACCGCTCCAGTCCCTCGACCCGGCGATGCTCGCGGTCCGAGGCCGTCCTCACCATCGCCCGCCGACCCCCGGCCCGATCAGATGGAACGGGAGCGGGCGAAGACCTCCCGGACCATCGGTTCGAAGTGCTCGAGCGGCTGGGTCGGGTAGGCGGGGTCGAAGCTGGTCTGGTCCCAGTCGTCGGCGAAGCGCTCGGCCAGCCCATACCAGGGCTCGCCCTCGTGCTGCCGGCGCGACTCGGGGTCCATCCGGAAGTACTCGTAGTAGTGCCGGCCCTGGAAGTCCTGGTGGGCCCGGATCACGTGGTACACCTCGTCGGAGACGTAGGGCCGGAGCATCTCGGCCGCGATCTTCGGGTGGTTCGACACCGACACTGCCTTGCCCATGTCGCGGCAGAGGCTGGCCACCACCATCTCGGGGTCGGCTCCGGCCTCCTCGGCCCGGGTGGCGGTCTGGAGCGAATGGGTCAGCTGGTCGACGGCGAAGCCGTCGGTGATGTCGGCCAGCGACCGGAGCAGCCCGAGGACCCGCTCGGCGACCCGGGGCTGGTTGGTGGCCGTCTCGACGGCGATCGTCTGCCACTGCTCGGCGGTCGACTCGTCCATCCGGGTGAACGTCCGCCCGGTGGTCCTCGCATCGGTGCTGGTCATGGGCAACCTCCCACTCGACAGTCTCGCACCGGCGGACCCCGGCGGTCGAGAATCAGCTGGCCAGGGCCTCCAGGACGTCGGCCGCCGACGTCGCCCGGTCCCCGGCGGTCGGCTCCCGCTCGCCGGGGTCCTCGCCCCGCCCGGCCAGGAGCCCGACGGTGGTGGCGATGGCCCGCAGCAGCTCGCGGAGCTCGGGTGGGGGCGGGAAGTACTCGTCCTCGGTGGTCACGTGGACGAGCTCGACCCCCGCGGCCGGGTCGAGCGCTGCGATCACCTGCTCGACCAGCTGCTCGGGGGCCGACGCGCCGGCGGTCACCCCGATGGTGCCGCGCAGGTCGGCCGGCACCTCGGCCGGCCCGTCGACCCGGATGACCCGCGGGCAGCCCGAGGCGGTGGCGACCTTCTCGAGGGCCACCGTGTTGGAGGAGTTGGCCGAGCCGATCACGACCACCGCGTCGACCTGGCCGGCGATCTCGCGCAGGGCCGCCTGGCGGTTGGTGGTGGCGAAGCAGAGGTCGCTGCGGCCGGGCAGCCACAGCTGGGGGAACCGGTCCTGGGCCGCCTCCATGATCCCTCGCCACTCGTCATGGCTGAGGGTGGTCTGGGCCAGGAGCGCCACCGGCGTGTCCGGCTCGAGGTCGATCGCGGCGAGGTCGGCCTCGTCCTCGACCAGGTGCACCGCCTCGGGGGCGACCGCCATCGTCCCGAGCGCCTCCTCGTGGCCGGAGTGGCCGATGTAGAGGATGCGGTAGCCCTTGCGGCTGCGGGTCTTGAGCTCGTGGTGGACCTTGGTCACGAGCGGGCACACCGCGTCGATGACCAGGGCGGCCCGCTCCCGGGCCGCCTCGACCACCGCCGGGGCGGTGCCATGGGCGCTCAGCATCAGGGGGGCGCCGGCCGGGACGGCCGCCACGTCGTCCACGAAGATCACCCCCAGGCTCCGGAACTCCTCGACGACCAGCTGGTTGTGGACGATCTCGTGGTAGCAGTACACGGGCGGCTCGAAGACGCGGACCATCCAGGCCAGCGCCTTGATGGCCTTCTCGACGCCCGCGCAGAAGCCCCGCGGCTCGGCGAGCAGGACCTTGTCGACGCCCATCTGGTCCAGGCTACCGGCGCGGCCCGGCGCCACCGCGAGGCCGGGCGGCCCCGCCGGCGGTCGAGGGGGACCGCGGCGGCCCCGGTAGCCTGGGCTTATGTCGGTCCCCAAGGTGACCGCCCTTCTGGAGGGCTCACCGGCGGCGGTGGCCGGGCTCCGGGTCGGTGACGAGCTGATCTCGCTCAACGGTGCGCAGCCTCGCGACGTCATCGAGTACCACCAGCTGGTCGACGGGCCGCGCCTCGACGTGGTGGTCCGCCGCCCCGGATCCGAGCTCGACCGTCGGATCCGGGTGGACAAGGCCGCCGGGGAGCCGCTCGGCCTCGAGGTCTCGGCGGCGGTGTTCGACCGGGTCCGCACCTGTGACAACCACTGCGCCTTCTGCTTCATCTACCAGCTGCCCAAGGGCATGCGAAAGAGCCTCTACCTGAAAGACGACGACTACCGCCTCTCCTTTCTCTACGGGAACTTCACGACCCTCACCCGCTTCACCGAGCTCGACGCCGAACGGGTGATCACCGAGCGGTTGGGGCCGCTGTTCGTGTCGATCCACGCGACCGACCCCGAGGTGCGGGCATCCATGCTGCGCAACCCCCGCGGCGCGACCAGCCTGCGATGGCTCAGCGTGCTGCTCGACGCCGGCATTGAGGTCCACGGCCAGGTGGTGGTGTGCCCGGGGGTGAACGACGGGCCCGTCCTCGAGGACACCATGGTCGGCATCCTCGACCGCTACCCGGCGCTCGCCACCGTCGGCGTGGTGCCGCTCGGCCTGAGCCGTTTCTCCAACGAGCCCGACATGCGACCGCACACGGCCGAGGAGGCGGCCCGGACCCTCGACACCGTCCATGACTACCAGGCCCTCTGCCGCCGGGCCCTCGGCCGCCGGCTTGTCTTTGCCTCCGACGAGTACTACCTGATGGCCGACCGACCCTTCCCGGACGCCGCGGCCTACGAGGGTTACCCCCAGCACGAGAACGGCATCGGCATGGTCCGGGCC
>JBOGFV010000073.1:0-4710 GCA_050743525.1 Acidimicrobiales bacterium | reverse complement strand
GTACAGCCGCTACCTGCACGAGAAGGTGCAGCTGGTGTACCCGCTCAACCCCAACCTGGAGAGCCTGCTCGCCGACGTGATCGCCGACAGCCGCTGGGACATGACCTACCTCGGCATGCAGGTCCTGATCGAGGGGCTGGCCCTGGCCGCGTTCGGGATCATTCGCAACATGGCCCAGGAGCCGCTGGCCAAGGCGCTCAACGCCTACGTCATGCAGGACGAGGCCCGCCACGTCATGTTCGGCCGGCTGGCCCTGCGCGACTTTTACCCCCAGCTCACCCAGGCCGAGCGCGACGAGCGCGAGGAGTTCTGCGTCGACGCCTGCTACCGCATGCGGGACCGGTTCCTCGGGGAGGAGGTCTGGGAACGTCTCGGCCTCCCGGCCGAGGTCTCCGAGTACGTCGAGCACTCCGACCTGCAGCGGACCTTCCGCGGCTATCTGTTCATGCGGATCGTCCCGATCCTGAAGGACATCGGCCTGTGGGGCCCGAGGATCACCAAGGCGTTCAGCGACATGGGCGTGCTCGGCTTCGCCGACTCCGACATCGACTCGGAGATGGCACAGGACGAGGCGGCGGCCGAGGAGTACGACAAGGAGCGCCTGGGCCACATCAAGGCGGTGGCCCAGGCCGAGTAAGCGCCGGCGGCCGGTGCCGAAACGCAGCGCCGGATTGCTCCTCTTCCGCCGGACGAATGGCTTCGAGGTCCTGCTCGTGCACCCCGGAGGTCCGTTCTGGGCCCGACGGGACGAGGGCGCCTGGTCCATCCCCAAGGGCGAGATCGAAGGGGATGAGGAGGAGCAAGCGGTTGCCGCACGCGAGTTCACCGAGGAGCTCGGGGCCGTCCCGCCCGCCGATGGCTGGCTGGACCTGGGCGAGGTCGTCCAGTCGGGCGGCAAACGGGTGCGGGCCTGGGCCGTCGAGGGTGCCTTCGACCCCGACACCTTGATCAGCAACACCTTCGAGACCGAGTGGCCGCCGCGCTCGGGGCGACGGTCCACCTTCCCCGAGGTCGACCGGGCCGAGTGGTTCGGCGCCGACGTCGCCGCATCGAAGCTGGTGAGCGCGCAGCGCCAGTTCGTCAACCGGCTCGCCGAGGTGCTGCTCAGCCGCTGACCGGGGCGCTCCCGAGCTCGAGCGCCGCCTCGACGGCCAGGTCGAACAGGGCCCGTCGGGCCGACGCCGTCACCCAGGAGCGGTGGTCCCATGCCTCCCCGCTCAGGTCGTCCCCCGCGTACAGGTACTGCACGAACCGGACGCTCCGATGCCGCGCCACCGCCAGGAAGGCGGCCGCCTCCATCTCGACGGTGATGCAGCCCTCGACCCGTCGACGCTCGATCTTGGCCCGGGTCTCCCGGTAGGGGGCGTCGGTCGACCAGGTCTTCCCGATCGTGTGCGGCACGCCGCGCCGCTCCAGGACCTCGACCGCGATCCGGACCGCCTCGGGGTCGGCGACCACCTCGCGCGCCGCTGGCAGGTAGTGGTACGAGGTGCCCTCGTCTCGCACCGCCGCATCGGGCACCACGACGTGACCAAGAGCGAGGCCGGGGACGAGGGCGCCAGCGCCGCCGCAGGCGACGAAGCTCGTGCAGCCGTGGGCGATGGCGTCCTCCATCAGCGCGGCCGCCAACGGTGCGCCGATCCCGGGATGGAACACGGCGACCTTCCGCGCCCCAACCGCGAGCTCGTACAGGCGGTGACGCGGGAGCTCCCAGCCCATCTCGGCCGCCACCCGGGCCCGGCCACCGCCGCAGACCTCCTCGACCACCTCGTGGAAGAAGCAGATGACCGCCGATCGCACCAGCCCCTCGATCGGATGGGCGACCTGGCCCGGCTCGATCAGCGCGTTGGGGTCGGGGTCGAACTCGAGAATCGGCGCGTTGGGCGCCTCGCCCGTGGCCACTGTCTCAGGGGGCGGGCGAGGGCGGCGGGCTGATCGGCTTGACCGCCTGGACCGGCACCGGTTCAGGCGCGGTCGCCTGCCAGATCTCCCGCACGATGACCTGGATGGAACCGGCCAGCGGGATGGCGAGCAGGGTCCCGACGAACCCGCCGAAGAAGCCGCCCACAAGATCGCCGACGTTCGCCCCGACCAGGATCGCGATCAGCACGAGCAACGGGTTGATCCGGACCGTGCGGCTCATGACGACCGGGTTGAGGACGTGGTTCTCGATCTGGGTGTAGGCGAGGAACACGATCAGGACCACGATGCCCGAGGTCACCGAGTGGGCGAAGGCGAACAGCACGGTCGGGATCCCCGCCACCGCCCCGCCGATCATGGGCAGGAAGTCCAACAGTGCGACCCACAGGCCCCACAGCAGCGCGAAGGGGACGCCGAGCACGGTAAGGGTGATGAACACCACGATCCCGGCAACGAACGAGGTGATGAAGTTCCCGATCATGTAGCCGGTCACCGAGCGGCTCACCTCGGCGGCGATCCGGCTGGTCCGCTCGGCCCGGGCCGGCGACATCATCCGCAACACACCGCTGCGCAGCTTGTGCCCCTCGAGGAGGAGCAGAAGCACCAGAACGAAGATGGTGAGGAGGGCGATGATCACCGACACCGCGCCCTTGCCCACCGCCAGCGCGGGCTTCGACAGGTTCTTGGCGAAGGTGGCGAGCTTGGGCGCGAGGTTGACCTGCACCCAGTGCTCGACGTGATACTTGCGGACCAGGTGGCCGATCCACCCCTTCCCGTGTTCGGCCTGGTGCACGTACTTGGGCAGGTTGTGGGCGAGGTGAGTGAGCCCGTTCACGAGGGGGTAGCCAAAGGCGAAGGCCAGTCCGGCGAATGCCACCACCGCCAAGACCGTCACGATGGCGACCGCGGAGCCCCGCCGCTTCACCCCGATCCGCCGGAGGCCGACCACGGCCGGGTTGAGGAGGAGGGCGATGAATCCCGCCACCACCATCAGAAGCAGGATCTCCCGCAGCTTGTAGACGAGCCGGCCGGCCAGATAGACGACGACCACCACGAAGACGGTGGTGAGGATGGTGGCCAGCGGCACGCCTCGAGCCGCCGCGACCTCGAGCAGCCGCGAGCGCCGTGACTCGGGCTGGTGCTCGTCGGTCACGGCCCAAAGCATGACATCCGGACCTGGGGGCGCCGGGCACCGCCGTCCTCTCGCGGTCCCCCTCTCGTCCTCATCCCGATCATGGCCCGGGCCGTGACGGGCTTCGACGGCGGGGGGTCGGCGTTGGGGGCGGCCATGCGCCACCCCGGGTCGTGGACTCCTCGCACTGGCCGCCGAGGACCGGCCCACGTGGTGGCCGGGAAGCCCGCTTGGACGCTGGCGCCGGCGCCCGGGACGCCACACCGGTCCCGACCCCGCCGCCCGACCGGCCGCCTGGTCGCGGCGCGGGCCGGGCTCATGGGGTTGAATGCGGTCCCGTGCACATCTCGGCCAAGGTGGACTACGCGCTCCGGGCGCTCTGCACCCTCGCCTCGGACGACGCCGCCCAGACCGCCGACCAGCTGGCCGAGGCCCAGGGCCTGCCGGTTCGATTCCTGCGCTCGATCCTGAACGAGCTGCGCCGCGCCGCCATCGTGAACAGCCACCGTGGCAATGAGGGCGGCTACCAGTTGGCCCGGCCGGCCGCCGAGATCACGGTCGGCGAGGTGTTCCGCCGTCTCGAGGGACCGCTTGCCGAGGTGCGGGGACTGCGGCCCGAGGCGGCCCGCTACGACGCCGCCGCGGCCAATCTCCAGCAGCTGTGGGTGGGAGTGCGGGCGTGCCTGCGCGAAGTGCTCGACGAGGTCACCATCGCGGAAGTGGTGACGGGCCATCTGCCCGCCCACGTCTCGGACCTCGTCGCCAAGCCGGACGCCTGGCAGCCACGGTAGTGGCGCCCCCCGTGACGCTGTGGGTCTGCTCGGCCTGCCGGCGCCAGTTCGGCAAGCGCAACCAATCGCACGACTGCGAGCCGGCCATGTCCCTCGAGGAGTACTTCTCGTCCGGGCCGGTGCGGGAGCGACCGATCTTCGACGCGGTGATGGCGCACCTGGCGACGGTCGGGCCGGTCCATGTCGAGCCGGTGTCGGTGGGGATCTTCTTGAAGCGCCACCGGACATTCGCCGAGCTTCGGCCGATGCAGCGCTGGGTGGCACTGTCCTTCTCGTTGTCCCGCCGCCTGGACCACCGGCTCATCATCCGCAAGGTCGTCCCCTACGGCGGGCGCTACTTCCACGTGGTCAACCTGCGGGAACCGGAAGACGTCGACGACGAGGTCGGCGCCGCGCTGACCGAGGCCTATCTCAACTCGCCGACCTGAGCGGGGTCAGGGCCGGCGGACGCCGGCAAAACTGCCGCCCAGCCGGATCGGCGTGATGTGCACCACCTCGCCGGTCTGGGGAGCTTCGATCATCTCGCCGCCACCGACGTACCTGGCCTCGTGCTCGTCGCCGCCGGGGCCGTAGAAGAGGACGTCACCGGGCTGCATGTCGGACGCCGGCACCGGGGCCATGTCGTCGAACTGGGCCCCCGAGAAGTGCGGCAGGCCCACGCCGGCCCGGCCCCACGCGTACATGACCAGGCCGGAACAGTCGAAGCCGCCCTGGGGATCACCGGGGGTCCCCTTCGGGGTCGTCCCGCCCCAGACGTACGGAACGCCGAGCTGGCTCTCGGCCGCCGCCACCGCGGAGCCGCCACCGCCGGCCGGGGGCGGCGGCGGGAAGGTCGCGCCGGCGGTGAGGACGGCCTGGGTCCGGGCC
>JBOGFV010000072.1:0-7400 GCA_050743525.1 Acidimicrobiales bacterium | reverse complement strand
GGTCAGCGTGTGGCTGCGCCGCACTGGTGCCGAGCTCTCCTCGGTGCCCCGCTCGCTGATGGCGCTGCGCGCGGCGCTGCTCGAGGCGTCGACCCTCGACGCCGAGAGCGAGCCAGTGCCGCTCGTGATCGCCGACACCCAGCACGCCGTGGCCAACCTGTGCGTGTACCTCCACGGGCTGATCGACCGGGCCGCCCGATCGATCGAGGTCGATCGCAAGGAGCTGGTCGAGGCGGCGCTCGCCCATCTCGCTCGGCCGTCGGCCGGCGCCCGCCGCTCCTCGTAGCCCGCCCTTGCGCCCGAGCCGGCGTCGGAACGGCGCGGGTAGGTTGAGCCGGTGCCCAACTCCTGGAACGACGTTGACGCGTACCTGTGCGAGCGGCTGCTCGGCTCCGACCCGTCGCTCGACGCGGCGCTCGAGGCCAGCACGGCGGGCGGGCTGCCGCCCATCGCGGTGGCGCCCAACCAGGGCAAGCTGCTCGCCCTGTTGGTGCAGTCGCTCGGGGCCCGCCAGGTTCTCGAGATCGGCACCCTCGGCGCCTACAGCACCATCTGGATGGCCAAGGCGCTGCCCGACGACGGCCGGCTGATCACCCTTGAGGCGGCCCCGAAGCACGCCGAGGTCGCGCAGGGCAACCTCGAACGGGCCGGGGTGGCCGACCGCGTCGAGATCCGGCTCGGCCCCGCCCTCGACTCGCTGGCCGGCCTGATCTCCGAGGGGGCCGGGCCCTTCGACTTCGTCTTCATCGATGCCGACAAGGAGAACACGCGCCCCTACTTCGAGTCGTGCCTCGAACTGTCCCGGGCGGGCACGGTGATCTTCGTCGACAACCTGGTCCGAGGGGGTGCCTTGATCGACCCGGCGGCCGACGCGCAGGTCCAGGGCATGCGCGAGTTCGTCGACTACGCGGGCGCCGACGCACGGGTCGAGGTGACCGGCGTCCAGACCGTCGGCTCCAAGGGCCACGACGGCTTCGCGCTCGCCTACGTCACGAGCGTCTGAGTCAACGGGCCCTAGCCGGTCAGCTCCCAACGCTCCGGGACCCCGGCCGTCCGCCGGGCCTCGCCGCGGGCCTCGAGGACGATGAGGTGCGCAAGGGTCTCGCCGAGCGCGGCCCGCTGCATCCAGAACTGGATCTCCGACCACGGGCGGCTCCAGGTCAGCTCGATCGCGATCTCCCATGCCGTGACGCCCGGTTGGGTGGCCAGGGCCGCCTTGATTTGCGACAACCGCTGCTCGTGATGGTTGCGAAGCTGCACGATGCGGACGGCGAGGTTCCGGAACCGGTACTCGTGGGCCGGCAGGCACTCCTCGACCTCGAGCGCGGCCACCCGGTCGAGCGCCTCGAGGAAGTCGGCCAGCGGGTTGGGCGTCTGCTGGGGGTGGAAGGAGATGTTGGGGGTGATGCGGGGCAGGATGTGGTCGCCCGACATCAGCACCTTGCGGGTGGCGTCGTAGAAGCACAGGTGCCCGGGCGAGTGGCCGGGCGTCCACACCGCGGTGAGCGCCCAGTCGGGCACCTCGGGGTGATCGCCGTCCTCCAGCAGCACGTCGGGCAGGACGGCCTGGACGAACTGGCGGACCGGCATCGAGGCGCCCCTCATGGTGTCCATCGAGTCGAGCGGCACGCCGCACTCGAGCAGATGCGTGCGCATCCGGGTCAACAGGCCGTCCATCTGGACGTAGCGCTGCGGGAGGATCTCGGCGTCGGCCGGGTGGAGCGCGATCGGCGCGTCGGACGCCTCTCGGACCCGGCCGGCCAGCCCGAAGTGGTCGGGGTGGATGTGGGTGACGAGGACCGACTTCACGTCGCTGATCTCGTAGCCCGCCTTGCCCAGCCCGGCGTTGAGCGCCGCCCACGCCTCTTCGGTGTCCCAGCCGGCGTCGATGATCGACACGCCGTCGGGCCGTTCCAGGGCGTAGACGAGCACGTAGCGCAGCGAGCTCTGGGGCATCGGGACCGGGATCGACCACAGGCCCCGCCCGAGGTTCTCGACCGGCGGGAGGATGTCGTCCTCCCAGGACTGGAGCTGCACGGTCCCGCTGATGTCGATGGCTTCGAGTTCTGGGTCCACGCTCTCCCCGTGCTCCGGGCCGCCCCGGCGGGGCCCGCCTCATCGTAACGAGCCGATCACCGGGGCCCGCCCAACATCCGATGCGACCGCCTCGCGGATTGCGGGCGCCAACCCAGTTGCCCGATGCCCGACCGTCCTGCATGCTCGGCGACCGTGGAGCCCGGGCTGGAGCGAACCGCTGCCGCGGTGACTGAGCACGGGCCGGGGTCCTGGAGATCGATGACCTGACCACGGCCGAGCGGTCCTTGATCACCTGGTCAGGAAACCGCCGTCACATCCAGGCAGTTGTCGAGGAGCTCGATCGGGTCGAGCGCGGGATCGTCGAGTATCTGGCCGTCCGGGGTCGACGGGGCGCCGGTTGCCAAGGCAGGGATCGACCACCTCGAGGCACCGGGGGTGGGCACGATCATGCAGCTGGCCACTCACCCCGACCTTCAGGGTCTCGGTATCGGTTCCGCCCTCGTCGGCGCGGCCGAGCGTCGGATCACGGCCCGAGGCGTCAACACGGCTCGCGTCGGCGTCGAGGATGACAATCCGGGGGCCAGGGCGCTGTACGAGCGACTCGGCTACACAGATTCCGGACGGAGGCCGGCTTCCTGGGAGTCGGAGGGACCCGACGGAGCCCCCTTCTAGCATCGGACCGTGATCACCGAACTCGACAAGTGGCTGGGACCCCCGCGTGCCGACCGGGTGTGAATGGCCTCTGGTGGGTGTCTGACCAGGTCTTCGACAACTTCCGCCCTGACCCGCGCCCACCAACAGAGACTGCCGCTCGGGTGCTTGCTTGGTAGATTGGTCCCGGTGGCGCGTTCGTTCGATAGGAGGCGTCGGCCCCTCCTCCGATGATCCGGCTGCAGCCCCCCGATCCGCTCCGTCCCGTCGTCCGGCTGGCCCGTCTGCGGCGGCTCTGCGCGCTGGGCCTCGGGGTAGTCGCCGTGTTCGACCTCGTCACCGCGGTCCTGCCCCCGTCACGGCACCAGCTGACGTTCCTGCTTTCTTTTGCACCGCTCGTCGTCGCGCAGGTCGCAGCGGTTCTCGTGGCGTTGTGCGGGTTGGTGCTCCTGGCCCTGACCCGGGGAGTGCGCCGAGGCCAGCGGCGGGCCTGGAGCATCGCGTGCGTCCTCCTGTCCGTCGCCGCGGTTGGGCACCTGGCCCGGGGAGTCGACGCCGTCCAGTGTGCGCTCGGTCTCGGGTTGCTCGCGGTGCTGGTGGTGAAGCGCGACGCCTTCGTGGCCGCCACCGACCACCCGGCTCGCCGCTCCGGCGCGCTGCTGCTGATCGGTGGCGCGGTGGCGACCATCGCGCTCACCATGGCATCGGTCGAGGCCTTCCTCGCCATCGACCGGGACGGCCGCCACCTGCTCCCCCTCCACCTGGCCCTCCTCGGGGTGGCCGAGCGCATGGTCGGCGTCCAGACCGTGACGCTGCCACGCCAGCTCAACGAGTTCCTCTCCCCCACCCTCCTCGGCGTCGGCCTGGCCCTGGCCGTGTTCGCGGTGCTGGTGGTGACCCGCCCGTTGGTTGACCGCCGCCAGCGGGCCAGCGCCACCTCCTACGACGAGGCCCGCCGAGTGCTCGACGCCCACGGCGGTGGCACCCTCGACTACTTCGCCCTCCGCTACGACAAGGCCCACCACTTCAGCGGCGAGACCCTGATCACCTACGCGGTGCACGCCGGGGTATGCGTGGTCTCGCCCGACCCGATCGGTCCGGCCGACGCCCGCGCCGAAGCGTGGGCCGAGTTCCTGCGCTTCGCCGACTCGCACGGCTGGCTCGTGGCGGTGCTGGGCGCCGACGAGTCGTGGTTGCCCGTCTACCGGGCCGGCGGCATGAAGGCGATTTACATCGGCGACGAGGCGGTCGTCACCGTCGCCGACTTCGACCTGGCCGGCGGACACAAGAAGGGACTCCGTCAGGCCGTCAACCGGATCGCCCGGTACGGGTACACCTTGTCGTTCCACGACCCGCGCCACCTCGACGCCCCGACCGAGGCGGCCATCGAGGAGCTGATGGAGGGCAGCCGGCGCGGCGAGCGGGAGCGTGGGTTCTCCATGACGCTCGGCCGGCTGTTCGACCCCGACGACACCGACCTGCTGTTGGCCGTGGCGTCCGACCGTGACGGCACCCCGGTCGCCTTCTGCCAGTTCGTCCCGGCCGCCTCGATCGAGGGGTACTCCCTCGACCTCATGCGGCGCGACCAGGGCGAGCACCCCAACGGGCTCATCGACTTCATCATCGTGGGGACCATCGAGCACCTGCACGAGCGGGGCATGCGGGCGCTCGGCCTTAACTTCGCGGCCATGCGGGCCATCCTGGCCGGGGAGGCCGCCGACCTCCGGGGCTCGCGCCTGTTGCGCTTCCTCTTCACCAAGCTGTCGAGCTCGATGCAGATCGAGTCACTGTGGCGCTTCAACGCCAAGTTCGACCCTGCCTGGGTCCGCCGCTACCTCGTCTTCGGCTCGGTCGAGCACCTGCTGACGGTCGGCCTGGCGGTGGCCCGGGCCGAGTCGATCTGGGAGGTTCCGGTCATCGGCCGCTTCCTCTACCCAGGGCGCCAGAGCCTGCTCGGCCGGGTGCTCCGCGAGCACGAGCGGCGAGCCGCCTGAGCGCCGTGGTCGACCGCCAGCCCAAGCTGAACGCCCGGCTCCAGGGGCTCGGCACGACCATCTTCGCGGCCATGTCGGCGCTGGCCGAGGCGACCGGGGCGGTCAACCTGGGCCAGGGCTTCCCCGACTACGACGGGCCGGCCGAGGTCCTCGACGCGGCCTGCGAGGCGATCCGGGCCGGCCACAACCAATACCCGCCGGGGAAGGGCATCGGGACGCTGCGCGAAGCCATCGCCGCCCACCAGTCCCACTTCTACGGCCTCCAGTTCGACCCGGCCTCCGAGGTCCTCGTCACCGCCGGGGCCACCGAGGCGATGGCGGCCTGCTTCCTGGCCCTGTGCGAGGTGGGCGACGAGGTCGTCCTCTTCGAGCCCTACTACGACGCCTATCCCGCCGTCGCCGCCATGGCCGGGGCGTCGCACCGGGTGGTGCCACTGCGGGCCCCGGAGTGGACCTTCGACCCCGAAGACCTCCGTCGGGCCGTCACCCCGCGGACCCGCCTGGTGGTCGTGAACACCCCCCACAACCCGACCGGCAAGGTGTTCTGTCGCGACGAGCTGGCCGAGATCGCGAGGGTGTGCATCGACCACGACCTGATCGCGGTGACCGACGAGGTCTACGAGCATCTCGTCTTCGACGGTGAGCACATCCCGCTGGCCAGCCTGGACGGCATGCGGGACCGGACGGTGACGGTGTCCTCGGCCGGCAAGACCTTCTCGGTCACCGGGTGGAAGATCGGCTGGGTGTGCGCGACGCCCGAGCTCACCAGCGCCGTGCAGACGGCCAAGCAGGTCCTCACCTTCGCGAGCGGGACCCCGTTCATGCACGCGGTGGTGTCCGGCCTGGCCCTCCCCGACGAGCGGATCACGGCGGTCCGTGACGACCTCAAGATGCGCCGGGATCTGCTCTGCGACGGCCTTGCCGAGGTCGGCTTCAAGGTGGTGCGGCCCCAGAGCGGCTACTTCGCCATCACCGACATCGGCGACCTCGGCGAGCACGACGCGGCCCGGTTCTGCGCCGGGCTGCCGGAGCGCTGCGGCGTGGTCGGGATCCCGACCCACGTCTTCTTCGACGACCAGGTCGCCGCCCGTGACCTGGTGCGGTGGGCGTTCTGCAAGTCGACGCCGACCATCGAAGAGGCGTTGCGCCGGCTATCCAAGCTGCCGGGCTGACCCTCTACGACCTCAGCCCTTGGAGGCGCTGAGGTCGTAGAGGGTCACACCGCCGACGGTGATCGCCGTGAAGTGCGACTCCACCCAGCTGGTGATGGCCGTCGCGTCCTGGGACTCCTGGGGACCACCGGGCCGGACCGTGCTCGTCGTGCCAGTGCGAGCGCTGCCGCCCCCGAACGCCCCGAAGCCGCCCCCGAAACGAACGGCCAACCCGCCCAGGCCGCCTCCAGAGATGAAGTAGTGGACCTTGTGCTCGGTCACCAGCTTCTCGATTGCGGCCAGGCTCGGATCCGGGTCGGTGCCGTTGAAGCCGCCGATGGCCATGACCGGGTCATCGGTGCCGAGCTGGTAACCGGCCGCGGTATTGGCGCCGATCGCTGCCGCCACCCACCTGTACTTGCTGGCATCGGTCTGGAGGAGCTCGACAAGCTTGGCACTGGGGGTCGAGGCATTGAGGAGCCCGCCGGCGCCACCGGCCCGGCCCCGACCGAGCCCTCCGAGTCCGGCGGCGCCGGTCGCCCCGGGGAGCCCGCCGGGGAACCTACCGATGCCGGTGCCGGCGGGGAACCCGGGCGGGGCGAACCCACCGGTGCCGGTGCCGCCGGCGAACCCGGGCGGGGTGGACCCACCGCGCTGGCCCCCGCCGGCGCCGAACCGGCCACCGCTGGGGAAGGCGCCGCCACCTGGGCCGGCGAAGGCCGACGAGGGACCAGCGATCGGGATGGCCCCTGAGGCCGGGGTGGCGACGGTGTCGATCGTGACGGCGAGGGGGGCGCCGAGGGCGGCCCCGACGGCCATGATCACGGCCCCGCGCCGGATGCTCCTCGCGACATACGGGGCGGCCAGGAGGCCGAGGGCCGCCACGATCCCGGTGGCCAGCACCACGCCGCGCAGCCACGGGTTCCAAGTGGGCGTGCGGTCGAGCATCGCGAGCGCCCACTCCGCCGTGAGCACCAACGAGACGGCCAGCGCGATGCGGGAGAACCATTGGTCTCGACGCCGCCACAGGTGGACGGCGCCCATGCCGACGAGGGCGCCGATCGCCGGGGCGAGGGCAACCGTGTAATAGGGGTGGATGATCCCCTGGGCGAAGCTGAACACCGCCATGGTCACGAGGAGCCAGCCGCCCCACAGGAGGAAGGCGGCGCGGGTGCGGTCGCGCCGAGGGGCCCCGAAGGTCATGAACAGCACCGCGGCCAGCAGCACCAGGGCCCCGGGAATGAGCCAGGACGCCTGGGTCCCGAAGCTCGAGTTGAACATCCGGGTCCAGCCGGTCGGGCCCCACATCGAGGTCCCGCCGCCGGCACCGCCGCCGACGCTTCCGGTCTCGTTCCCGGTGATCCGGCCGAAGCCGTTGTAGCCGAAGATCAGGTTGAAGAGGCTGTTGTTCTGCGACCCGCCGATGTAGGGGCGCTCGGCCGCCGGGGTGAGCTGCACGGCGGCGACCCACCAGCCGGCCGCCGCCACCATCGCCACCCCGCCGGCGGCCAGCTGCGCGACGCGCCGGCCCAGCTTGGGCGGGCCCGCCCACAGGTAGACGAGGCCG
>JBOGFV010000071.1:0-9160 GCA_050743525.1 Acidimicrobiales bacterium | reverse complement strand
TGGAACCCGGTCTCCTTGACCAGCAGGAACTCGTTGACCGAGAGGTCCGAGGTGAAGGGCTTGCCGAGCTGGTTGCGGTAGGAGCGTCCGTCCTCGGCCTTGACCGCGGTGCCGAGGGCGATGAACTCCACCGCGTCATTGCCCCACTCGTAGTAGTTGACGTCGAGGCGGACGCCGACCACCCCGTCGGCATCGAGCTCGTCGGCCTCCTCCTCCATCCGGGTCATGGCCAGTTCCCGTGCGTTGTACATCGCCTCGGTGAGCTTGGTCAGCTCCTGGCTCGTGCCCCAACGTCGGCGCTGGATGCCGGTGTGGTAGATCGACGAGCCCATCACGAAGCCGAGCGGGTGGAACCCGGTCTCCTTGACCAGCAGGAACTCGTTGACCGAGAGGTCCGAGGTGAAGAACCCGTGGCGGAGCTCGTCGAGCCGGTGGTCGGCTTCCTTGGGCAGGTCCGATGGGCCGCTCACGTGGTGCCTCCGATCATCAGATTCTCCAGGGCCTGGCGGGTGGTCTCCGATTGGGCCGCCTCCTCCTCGAGCGCGCCGAGCAAGCGGCGGAGCCACGTCGCCATGTCGACCGTCTCGCTGCGGATCCGGATCCCACCAGAGGCGTGCCCGATCGTGCAGCGGACGGTGGCGCCGCCGGCCTCGGCCCGCAGCACGTCGTCGCCGAGCGACACCTGGATCGCCTCGATGGCACCGGCGCGCTTTAAGAGGCCGCCCCTGCGCTCGACCACCAGGCGGGCGCCGAGGCTGCCGGCCAGCTGATCGGCCAGCAGCCGCAGAAGAACGCCGACATCGGTCGAGTTGGAGGCGAGCGCCGAGACGGCCAGCTCGAGGTCGAACCCATCGTCGGCCGAGCCGGCCGGCTCGAGCGAGCTCCCGGTCATCGCGTCTCGCTGCTCCGGCCCATCGGCCCTCCGTCCACCCCGCCCGTGTGGGCGGCCCGCCTCACTGTAGGGGCGCCGCTCGGGAGCCTCTCCCGGCCCGGTCGATCACGGCCGGGTGGCGGTCCGGACCTTGCGCAGCAGCGCCTTCTGGTCGGACCTCGTCCGCACCCGGAGCCGCTCGAATCCGCCCTCGGCCCGGAAGCGCACGTCGACGAAGGGCCCGGCCGGGTCCTCGTGGAAATGGAGGAACGCCTTGGACCGCCGGTAGAACGTCCCGGTCTTGCGCTCGACCAGCTGGGGCATGGACCGCAGTTCCCCGAGCAGGTCCTCGAGCGAGTCGAGGGTCTCGCGACCAGCGTGCTTCACCGGGGCGATCGTAGTCCCGGGCCCGCGAAGCCCGGTCGGCACCGATGGGTTCCGGGGCGTGGTCCCGTCTTGAAGAATGACCGCACCGACAGACGGGAGAAGGTCGTGGGAAGGATCGTCGTTTCGGAGTTTGTCTCGATCGACGGGGTCATGGAGGACCCCGGCGGAGCCGAGGGTACCAAGCACGCCGGGTGGACCTTCAGGTTCAACCGGGGGCCCGACGGAGACAAGTACAAGCTCGACGAGGCGATGGCTGCCTCTGGCCTCCTCCTCGGGCGCCGGACCTACGAGGGGTTCGCGGCGGCGTGGCCGTCGATGGAGGGCGAGTTCGCCGACCAGTTCAACTCGATGCCGAAGTACGTCGTGTCGTCGACCCTGCAGTCGCCGTCGTGGAACAACACGACGGTGCTCTCCGGCCCGCCCGCTGAGTCGGTGGCGCGCCTGCGCAACGAGGTCGGCGGGGAATTGTTGGTCAACGGGAGCGCCCGTCTGGTGTCGGACCTGGTTGCCCACGGCCTCGTCGACGAGCTGCGGCTGATGGTGTTCCCGGTGGTGTTGGGCGAGGGCAAGACCCTCTTCGAGACCGTGGACGACGCCCAGCGGTTCGACCTCGCCGAGACCACGACGGTGGGCGAGGGCGTGCTCATCCTGACCTTCACGAGGAGCGCGTAGGCGTCCGCCCGGCGCGGCCTTGGCCGGCTTGGCTAGCGTTCCGCCGTGGATGCGACCCCCGGCGACGGGAGCGGCTCCGAGCCCGCGGCGAGGACCGAGGTCGTCTCCGTCCGCCCCGCCAGCACCGCCGGCGCCCGGGGCATGCTCGGACCTCCGACGCCCGCCTGGGCGAGGGACTTCACCGATCTGCAGTACGAATGGCGGCGCCTGTCCGCCGAGGTGATCGGAACCTTCTTTCTCGTCCTGGTGGCAGCCGGGGCGGGCGTGGTCAACGCCGCGACGGACGGGTCGGTCGGCCGCGGTGCCTCGGTGGTCGCGCCGGCCCTCATGGTGATGGCGATCATTCTGGCCATCGGCGCGGTGTCCGGCGCCCACCTGAACCCGGTCGTGAGCGTGGCCTTCGCGCTCCGGCGCGAGTTTCCGTGGCGGCGGGTCCCCGCCTACCTGGTCGCCCAGGTGGCCGGCGCGCTCCTCGCTTGCCTGTTTCTGCGGGCGATCTTCGGCAGCGCCGGTGGGCTCGGCTCGACGATCCCGGGACTGCACGTGACCGATCCGCGCGCCCTGCTCATCGAAGCGGTCCTCACCTCCGGTCTGCTCACCACCATCCTGGGCACCGCGTCGGGCGCCCAGAACGTCGGGACCTTCTCGGCCCTGGCCGTGGCCGGGTACATCGCGCTAGCCGGCCTGTGGGCGAGCCCGGCCAGCGGCGCTTCGATGAACCCGGTGCGTTCGTTTGCTCCCGACCTCGTCTCCGGCCACTACGGGCACCTGTGGGTCTACCTCGTCGGCCCAGTCATCGGCATGGTCGTGGCCGTCGCCATCGCGCATGTGCTGCGGGGACCCGGCGGCGACTCGATGGCGGCCAAGGCCGCCCAGGGCACGCTCGGGACGCTGGTAATCGAGCACCACGAGCCACCGGGCGGGTCCCCATAGGAGGCGCGATGCCCAAAGACAAGAAAAAGGTGCAGCTCCCGTCGGAGCACTGGAAGGAAGAGCCTGACGAGCACGACTTCCCCGCCGCCTCCGACTACCTCAGCCTGGTGATGGCCGAGCCCGTCGTCGTGGCGGCCGTTTCGGCGTTGCGCAGCGCGCCCCTCATTCGCCGCAAGGCGAAGGACCTGCTTCGGGCCAGCGGCCTGGCCCTCCTCGCTCCCGACAACGCTCATGTGGCCGACGACCTCGACAAGGTCCGCAAGGGCGAGCGGCTGTCGCCGGTGCTGTTGATCGGGGGCCGGGCCGCCTCAGGGGTGGCCCTGACGGTCGCCGACGGCTATCACCGGATCTGCGCCAGCTACCACATCGACGAGAACGCCGACATCCCATGTCGGCTCGCCGAGCTCCCCGACTGAGGCCACCGACTCACGCTCTGCCCCGGCGCCGCCGGTCCTCGGGGCTCGGCCAGCACGTAGCCCCTACCGTGACCGCCGTGAATCAGCCGATTGTGACCGACCGGCTGATCCTGCGCCGCTGGCGGGACGACGACCTCGCGCCCTTCGCGGCCCTCAATGCCGACCCCGAGGTGATGGAGTTCTTCCCGGCCCCGCTCGCCCGGGCGGAGAGCGACGAGCTGGCGGCGCGCATCGACTCCGATCTGGCCGAGATCGACTTCGGCCTGTGGGCGCTCGAGCTCCGCTCGACCGGTGAGTTCATCGGCTTCACCGGCCTCTCGATCCCGGGGTTCGTCGCGCCTTTCACGCCGTGCGTCGAGATCGGGTGGCGCCTGGCCCGCCCGGCCTGGGGGAGGGGACTGGCCAGCGAGGCGGCCCGGGAGTCGCTCCGGCAGGGATTCGCAGAGCACGGACTCGCCGAGATCGTCTCGTTCACCTACGAGGGCAACCGGCGCTCCCGGGCGGTCATGGAGCGGGTCGGGATGACATCCGATCCTGCCGACGACTTCGAACACCCACGGATGCCCGGCCACCGAATGGCCCGGCACGTGCTGTACCGGCTGACGGCCGGGCGGTGGCGGGCCGAGGGGTTACTCAGTCCAAGATCCGGAAGGCCGGATGGTTCGGCGCGATGACCCGCAGCTCGGGGTCGCTGGCGTCCGGCCCCGTCCCGCCGAAGAACCTTCCGGTCTCGAACTTCCACCGTTTGAGATAGGCGCGCAGCACCGGCACCTTCTCGTCGTCGGAGAGCTCGACGACCCGGATCGGCTCGGCGCGGCGGCCCTTGCGCAGCTCGGCGGCGCCGGCGGCCCGGATGTTGCGAACCCACTGGGTGGTGCCCCGCGGCGCGACCAGGTACCGGCCACCGTCAAAGTCCAGTGGGTTGACCGGGGTGGTGCGCCACTCGTTGGTGCTGCGGCCCCGCACGGCCAGGACCCGGGACCCCCAGACGCTCAGGCCGTGCCGGGTCAGCCACGCGACCAAGCGGTTGAAGATGTGCGTGGTCATCCCATCGGGTTCGAGATAGCGGTCGGGCACCGCCCCACCCTACGGTCCCGCTCCGGGGCGGGTCCGGGTTCGATCAGCCAGACTGAGCGCCCGTCGAGCGAGGGAGGACCGATGGCGCAGGAGGTTCGGGCCGTGGTGGCGCGCCGGGTCAAGGCGCCGGTCGAGGTCGTCACGATCGAGGTGCCCGACCCCGGGCCAGGCGAGGCGCTGGTCCGCGTCCAGGCGTGCGGGGTGTGCCACACGGACCTGCACTACCGGGAGGGCGGCGTCACCGACGAGTACCCGTTCCTCCTCGGCCACGAGGCCGCCGGGGTGGTCGAGTCGGTCGGGGAGGGGGTCACCTCGGTCGCGGCCGGCGACTTCGTCGTCCTCAACTGGCGCGCGGTGTGCGGGCGGTGCCGCTCGTGCCGGCGGGGCCGGCCCTGGTACTGCTTCACGACCGAGAACGCGGCCCAGCGGATGTCGCTCGACGGGCAAGACCTCTCCCCGGCCCTGGGCATCGGGGCGTTCGCCGAGAAGACCCTCGTGGCGGCCGGTCAGTGCACCAAGGTCGACCCGGCGGTCCGTCCCGAGGTGGCCGGCCTGCTCGGATGCGGGGTCATGGCCGGCCTCGGCGCGGCGATCCACACCGGCGAGGTCGGCCCCGGCGACAGCGTGGCCGTCTTCGGTTGCGGCGGCGTCGGCGACGCCGCCATCGCGGGGGCGAAGCTGGCCGGCGCGACCACGATCGTCGCCGTCGACCTCGACGCCCGAAAGCTCAAATGGGCCCGCGAGTTCGGGGCCACCCACGTCGTCGACGCGTCCTCCACCGACCCGGTCGAAGCGGTGCGGGCGGCCACCGGCGGCAACGGGGCCGACGTCTGCGTCGAGGCGGTGGGCCACCCCCAGGTCTTCGAGCAGGCCTTCTTGGCCCGGGACTTGGCCGGCACGCTGGTCCAGGTCGGGGTGCCGACGCCGGACATGCGGATCGAGCTGCCCTTCATCGAGCTGTTCGGCCGGGGTGGCCGGATCAAGCCGAGCTGGTATGGGGACTGTCTGCCCGACCGGGACTTCCCGATGCTGGTCGACCTGCACCTCCAGGGGCGGCTCCCCCTCGAGCGGTTCGTGTCCGAGACCATCGCCCTCGACGAGGTGGAGGAGGCGTTCGCCAAGATGGAGCGGGGGGAGGTGCTCCGGTCGGTGGTCGTCCTCTAGCCACCGGGGCCCTGCCCAGGCCACCGGTGGTTCACCCAAAGTTCGCGAACAGTTCGCGCTCTGATTACCCGCGGCAAGCCCTGCGATCACCTCCCGATGCGAGGCTGACGGGGACAGCCCTCCATCCAGGGAGCCGCATTGGGGAAGTCGCAAGTTCGGGAGGCCGGCGGCGTCGGCCATGGGGGCGCGATGCTCCCCCAGACCGGGCTGGCCGCCGCCACCACGGTCGGCGACCTCCTGAACGACGCCCCGAGAAGCCGGTTCCACCGCCGGGCGGTGTTCACCTCGGGGATGGGCTTCTTCACCGACGCCTACGACCTGTTCGTCATCAGCACCGTGGCGGTGCTGGTCAGGTCCCAGTGGCACCTGTCGACGACCCAGACCAGCTGGGTGGCCGGCTCCACGATCCTCGGGGCCTTCATCGGGGCCTTGGTGTTCGGCCGGATCGCCGACCTGCTCGGCCGCAAGAGCGTGTACGCCCTGGTCGCCGTCGTCATGATCGTCGGCGCGTTGTCGTCGGCCTTCGCGAACGGCTTCGTGTGGCTGGTCGTGACGCGCTTCATCCTCGGCCTCGGCATCGGCGGTGACTACCCCGTCTCGGCCGTGCTCATGAGCGAGTACGCCAACCGGGACGACCGGGGCCGGCTGGTCGGCCTGGTCTTCTCGATGCAGGCGGTCGGGCTCATCGTGGGGCCGCTCGTCGGCCTGGTGCTGCTGTCCTCGGGGATCGGCGACGAGCTGACCTGGCGCCTGCTGCTCGGGTTCGGGGCCATCCCGGCCGCCGCGGTGGTCTATCTGCGGGCCAAGATGCCCGAGTCGCCCCGGTTCCAGGCGAGCGTGCAGGGCAAGGCCGGCCGGGCCGCCCGCGAGCTGGCCGCCTTCTCCGGCGGCGTGATCGACGCCGGGGCCGCCTCCATCGCTGAGACGGCCGTCACCCGCACCCCGCTCAAGCGGATGCTGGCCGACCGCCGCATCCTGCTGGTGCTGGCCGGCACTGCTGGGACCTGGTTCCTGTTCGATTACGCGTACTACGGCAACACCCTGTCGCTGCCCGCGATCCTGAACGACGTGAGCCCCCATGCCACCCTGATGACCAAGCTGGCGTGGTCGCTCGGGCTCTTCGCGGTGTTCGCGGTCCCCGGCTACCTCCTGGCGGTGCTGCGAATGGACCGCATCGGCCACCGCCGCCTGCAGCTGATCGGCTTCGGCGTCATGGCAGTGGCGTTCCTGGCCCTCGGGGCCATCCCTCCGCTGACCAACGTGGTCGCGCCGTTCCTCTGCATCTTCGGGCTGAGCTACTTCTTCATCCAGTTCGGCCCCAACACGACCACGTTCGTCTTGCCCTCGGAGTTGTTCCCCGTGAGCATGCGGACCACCGGGCACGGGATCTCGGCAGGCGTGGGCAAGCTCGGCGCGTTCATCGGGGTCTTCGTGGTGCCGGCCCTGCAGGGCGCGATCGGGCTGCGCGGCCTGCTGCTGGTCGCGTCCGGATCGGCGGTGGCCGGCTATCTGTTGACGATGGTGCTGCCCGAACCGGCCCGCCGCTCGCTGGAGGAGATTTCCGGCGAGGACCGCCCGGCCGAGATGCTCGAGTACCGACGGCCCCAGCCGGCCGAGCCCGACCGGCCCGCAGAGGATCCGGTCAGCTCAGCCACGGCGTAGCGCCGGTTCCTAGAGCCCGCAGCCGCGGGCGGTGCTCCACTGGCCCCACCCGCCGGTCAGGTAGATCTCGTAGTTGACCTGGTCCTGCACCGCCGGGGGCGCGTCGCTCGGCAGCCCGGTGCCGCCGTGGGACTCCCAGGTCGACAGCAGGTCCTGGTACGCGCCGTAGTAGCCGTTGCCGGTGTCCTCGCTGTAGCTGTCGCCGGACTCCTGCGCTCGGATGCAGACCACGCCGGAGCTGGCTGCCCACGCGGCGGCGCTCGAGGTGTCCACGGCGGGGACCGCCGCCGGGGCCGCCGCCGGGGCAGAGACCGGAGCGGGGCCGCGCTGGACCACCGGTGCCGCGGGGGCGGGGGCCGGCGGAGGAGGCGGCGCGGTGTCGACGCTGGCGAAGTACACCTTGGCCGGCGTGAGCGGCCCGGCCGAGGCTAGCGCCTGGTGGATCGGCACCATGAAGGAGGTGAGCCGGGTCCCGCTCGGCCCGGCGGTGGCCGATGGGGCGCCCGGCATGAGGGCCACGGCCACGACGACCAGCGGGATGAGAGTCGGCGCGCCCACCTTGAGGGCGCGCTTGAGATTTCGGTAGCGCCGCGGTCTGGATGGTTCCAGGGATCGCGACGTGAGATCGATGCGGCGCAGGTCCACGTCCGCTCCTTTCGTCGCCCGCGAGGGGCTGATTGGGGTTGCGTGGGCTGATCGCCGCTTTGGACTTCGCTCACCGGTCGTGTGCCCTCGACACGAGGGAGGGCGCCGGGGCAGTTGGATCTGCCGTGCCGGTTACGGGGGCGGAGACTTGGGGAGCCCGGGGTTGCTAGGCCAGGCGCGACTCCGGACAGCGGCCCCCGCATCGAGAACTCGGCCCCCGCCCGGATGCCCTGGCCTCCCGCACCACTGGCGCGTTTGACCACACTGGGTGGTCAAACTGCATCGACATCGCCGTCGGGACGCCTGCCCGCACGACGGCGTTGTTGGGTGGTCTTCGCATGGTCGGCCTGCCCCGGAGCAACCACGATCCCGACAACAGCTTTTGGGGGACCGGGACCGTGAGACCGGTCAGGCGGGCCCGAAGGTCCTGGCCAGACGTCGTCTCTGAGGTGGCGGGGCCACTATAGCGGACCCCCCTGGAGTCCTGAGCAGGTTGTTTAGGCTCTCGAACCTTCGTGGGGGGCGTCTCCGAGCGGAGCGTCAGGCTCAGGCACGGCCCGTTCGGTGGGCCACAGGCGGGACCGGGCCAGCCACGCCAGGCCACCGGCCAGCAGGACCCCGCACAGTGACCAGCCGAGCTCGGTGGTCCCCACGCCCGCGTACTTCAGCCCCGAGGCCAGGATCACGAAGGTGATGACCGGACGCACATAGCGGTCGGGTGCCCGCGACGAGACGAGCGACCCGACGAAGACGCCGGGCACCCCTCCGACCACCAGCGAGCTCGTCACCGACAGCTCGACGTGGCCGAACGAGACCGCCCCGAGGGCCGCCGCGCAGGTGAGCGGCACCGCCTGGGTCAGGTCGGTCCCGACCAGTTGCTTGGCTCCGATCTCCGGATAGAGGAACAGCAGGAAGACGATCATCAGCGACCACGAGCCGACCGAGGTGATGCCGACGACCAGCCCACCGACCACCCCGATGAGCACCGAGGCCAGTGGGCGGACGGTCAGCTCGTGCACCGCCGCCTCCCGATGGCGGTCGTAGCGCCGGTCGAGGATCTGGCGCAGCACCATCGCCGCCGCGCCGAGCAGGAGCGCGGCGCCGAGGGCGTGTTGCACGTCGTCCTCGGCGGAGGTGCTGGTCCCGATGAGGCTGAGGAAGTAGGTGCCGAGGAAGGCAGACGGGACCGACCCGGCGACCATCCACCCGACCAGCTTCAGGTTGACGGTCCGCTTGCCGAGGTGCACCGCCGCGCCGATCGGCCGCATCACCACCGACGCCACGAGGTCGCTGAAGATCGCAGTCGACGCCTTGACGTTGAACAGCAGGATCA
>JBOGFV010000070.1:0-10819 GCA_050743525.1 Acidimicrobiales bacterium | reverse complement strand
CCATGGCCCGAGCCAGGCCGGCCCGCTTCTTCATCCCTCCGGACACCTCGCCGGGCAGCTTCTTCAGGTGGTCCATCAGCCCCACCATCTCGGCGTTGCGGTGGACGATCTGGGTGATCTCCTTCTCGGACTTGTCGGTGTGCTCCCGAAGCGGGAAAGCGATGTTGTCGTAAAGGTCGAGCGAGCCGAACAGGGCGCCGTCCTGAAAGAGGACGCCGAACTTGCGGCGGACCCGATAAATGTCCTTCTCCTGCATGCCGACGATCTGTTCGCCGTCGATCCAGATCTCGCCGCGGTCGGGCTGGAGCAGCCCGACGATGTGCTTGAGCAGGACAGACTTGCCGGTGCCGGAGGGGCCGAGGACGGCCGTGATCTTGCTCTTCGGCACATCGAAGCTGATGTCCTCGAGCACCGTGTGGGCACCGAACGCCTTGGTCACCCCCCGCAGGGAGATGATCGGGCCACCGGCCTCGATGGTCGATGGCCGGTCGGCCGGGGGGCGCTTCATGACCTGAGAACGCCCGAGCCAGGGCATCCTTGCGGTCGGATCAGCCGCCGATGCCCAGGCCGCTGGCCGCCCCGGTCACGACCTTGGGCACGGTCTGGGACGGGTTAGGCAGTGGGGGCGTCGGAAGCGGGAGCGTCGGGCCCGGCGGCACACCGCCGAGGACCTGACCGATGTCGCCGGCGACGTTGTGCACCGTGGTGGCCACATTGCTCAGAGCCGGCGGCACCTGAGCGACGATCGTCGGCAACTGCGAAGCCACCTGGGACAGCCCCGAGGCGCTCGGAAGTGACGCCGCGCCGGGGACGGGGAGCGACGGGGTGATGCTCGGGATCGTGGTCCAGGTCGGCGTCCCTCCACTCGTCGGGGCCGTCGGGATGCCCGACGGGCCGGCCGGAGTCGGTGTCGCCACCGTCGCGGTCGTCGTCGACGCCGACAACGGCACCGCCGCGCTGGTGCTGGAGAGAGCGCTGGCCGACGGGGCGCTCGGGATGTTGCCACTGGCGCTGGCCAGCGCGACGGTGATGACACCCGCCGCGGCCACGTCGCGGACGTTGACCCGGTGGAAGGCCATGGCCAGGCGGCTCGCCTTGCGCCCGAAGCGCTCGGCCAGGCGGCGCAACGCCGTCCCCCCGATCAGCAGTCCACCGAGGATCCGGGTGCCCGACAGGGCCGCGTACTCGCGCTTGAGGGCCTGGCGGGCCCGCCACAGGAGGGTCTCGACCGTGCTGACCTCGACGCCCTGGTGGGTCGCGATCTCTTGGTAGGAGAGGCCGTGCTCCTCGCGGAGTCGGAGCACGCGGCGGTGCCGGTCCGAGAGCCGGTCCAGGGCCTGGGCGGCGAGCTCGCCGTCGAAGGTGGCCATCACCGTCTCCTCGGAGCTCATGGTGGTGGAGAAAGGGTCGAGCCGCACCGCGCCGACCGACTGGCATTCGATGTCCTCGACAGGGCCGCACCGGGCCCGCTTGCGCAGCGCGTCGGTGCAGAGGTTCTTGGCGATGACGGTCAGCCAGGGGTAGAAGCGGAGGCCGCCGGAGAAGGTCGGGAGCGCCCGCCAGGCCCGGAGGAACGCCTCCTGGGCGATCTCCTCGGCCTCATCCCGGTCGCAGATGCGCCGCATGCAGAAGCGGTGGAGCCGGTCGTGGTACTGGGTGTAGAGCTCGGCGAAGGCGGCGCCGTCACCCTCTTGGCATCGGAGCACCAGGGCGCGGTCGCGATCGAGGTCGACCTCTCCACCCTCAGGCGCGCCCACCACGGGTCGCGCGTACTTGCTCATGGTCATCTCTGGTCCCCCAAGAGACGCAAAACCCGTACTTGCTGGGCAAACGGTACCCCGGGGGGGCAATCGGGAAACAAATTGACGGGCGATCGGTCCAGGTGAAGGGACTGATCGGAGATCTCTCGAATTCCCTCCGCCAGGTTGGGGCCCCGACTCCGTTCCCTTGGGCGTGAGCGATAGATCGGCGACCGGCCCTGGCCTATCGCCTGGTTCGCAGCCCCGGCGAAGATCAGAACCCGCGCGCTGCCGGTCCCCCAAATGGGTGGCCGCGGTCGATCTTCCCGGGGCTGCACCCCTCATTATCCCGCCTTTTTCTCCTCCAGGCGGGGGCGGCACCCCCTCCAGCGGCCACTCCCGGCCGGGACGGCGAGCCGCAAGGTTGAAGTTGGTCGGCCGTTCTCCGATCACAGGGCCCGCGGGGGTGGGGGGTTGGACCCCCCGCCCCCCAAGGGGCCGCCAACTCGGGCAGTGGGGACCGCCGAGAGACTGAGATGAACGATTCGGGACACCAAGGGACCGGGTGCTCCAAGTGAGTGTCTGGAGTCATCCACTCCGTGGCAATGGCAACGATCGCGGCGACGGCCCCAGCAACGGCCGCACTCGCCAGCCCCGGCCGGTCAGCCCAAACCCGCCGAGAGCGCGTCGGGCTTCGGAGAACTGGCCGTTCAGCCAGCTGCTCGGTGTCATCCAGGAGACCGGGAACATGTTCGCGATCGGCCTCGACGCCCTTCGCCAGCTGCCCCGGCGGGGCCTCCCGGTGGCCGAGTTCTTCGACCAGTGCTGGTTCCTGGCTCGGGTCACCACCCTCCCGCTCATCTTGGTGTCGATCCCATTCGGGATGGTCATCGCGTTGGAGGTGGGCTCGCTCCTCCAGCAGATCGGCGCGCAGAGCCAGCTCGGCGCCGCGATGGTCCTGGCGGTGGTCCGTGAGCAGGCTCCCGTCGCGACCGCCCTCCTGATCGCGGGCGCGGGTGGCTCGGCCATGTGCGCCGACCTCGGGTCCCGGCGGGTCCGCGACGAGATCTCGGCCATGGAGGTCATGGGGATCAACCCGGTGCACCGGTTGGTCCTCCCGCGCCTGCTCGCCGCGACCGTCGTCGCGGTGCTGCTCGACGCGGTGGTGAGCGTGGCCGGCATCGCCGGCGGGCTTTTCTTCGGCATGCACTCGGTGCACGTCACCCAGAGCAGCTTCTTCTCCAGCTTCGACGAGCTGGCCCAGCTGGCCGACCTCGGCATCGCGCTGTTCAAGGCGGCGGTGTTCGGGTTCCTGGCCGCGATGGTCGCCTGCTACAAGGGCCTGTTCGCCAAGGGCGGCCCGAAGGGCGTCGGTGACGCCGTGAACCAGGCCGTCGTCATCACCTTCGTGCTCGCCTTCTTCGTCAACTTCGTGATGACGATCTTCTACTTCAACTTCATCCCGCAGAAGTCGCTCTGATGACGATCGCCCCGTTCCGCTCCGTGCAGTCCCACGTGCTCTCCGGGGCGCGCGCGACCGCCGACAACGTCGACGGGCTCTTCTGGCAGCTGCACTTCTATCAGCGGATCGTCCGATCGATGCCGCGGGCGCTCCGCTACCGCAAGGAGATCGCGATCCTGATGGCCGACATCACGATCGGCCCCGGGGCGCTCATCGTCGGCGGCGGGATGTTCTTCGTCGTGGTGAGCATCGCCTTCTTCACCGGCACCGAGGTCGGCCTGGAGGGGTTCACCGGTCTGGCCCAGATCGGGGCCCAGGCCTTCACCGGCGTCGTGTCGTCGCTGGCCAACACACGGGAGATCACCCCCTTGGTGGCCGGCATCGCGCTGGCCGCCCAAGTTGGCGCGGGATTCACCGCGCAGTTGGGCGCGATGCGGATCTCCGAGGAGATCGACGCACTCGAGGTGATGGGGATCAACAGCGTGGTGTATCTGGTGGCCACCCGGGTGTGGGCGGCGCTGGTCACGATGATCCCGCTGTACCTGGCCGCCCTCTTCTCGAGCTACCTGGCCACCGAGCTCATCGTGACCAAGTTCTTCGGGTTGTCGAGCGGGACGTACCACCACTACTTCCAGTTGTTCCTCCCGCCGATCGACATCTTCTACTCGTTCCTGAAGGCGATCACGTTCGCGATCATGGTTGCGCTCATCCACTGCTTCTACGGCTACAACGTGCGGGGCGGCCCGGCCGAGGTTGGGGTGGCGGTGGGCCGGGCCATCCGGCTCTCGATCATCATGATCGTCCTCGTCAACCTGCTCCTCTCGCTGATCTTGTTCGGCGGCATCAACGTCACGGCGAAGTTGGTCGGATGAGCCGGCTCCGCCGAATGGGCGTCGCGCTCCTGGCCATCGTGGTCATCTCGGGCACCTGGGTGGTGCTCGTGCGCTGGTCCAACGGCGACTTCTCGAGTCGCTACCCGCTGACCGGCTACTTCCCGGGCGCGGGCCAGGGGCTGCACCCGGGCTCCGAGGTCATCTACCGCGGCGTCCAGGTCGGACAGGTCTCGACCATGACGCTGCAGGGGACCAAGGCCAAGGTCACCATGCTGATCAACCCGGGCTTCCGGGTCCCCTCGAACGCCACCGCGACGATCGGTCCGATCAACCTGTTCGGGGCCGACCAGGTCTCGCTCACCGCCCCGGCCGGCTCGACCGCCCTGGCCCTCGCCCCCGGTGACACCATCGCCAGGACCTCCGACTCGGACTCGCTCGGGAATCTGTTCGCCGCGGCCGCGCCGCTGCTCAAGCGGGTCAACACCAAGGACCTCACCACGGTGATCACGAACCTGGCCCAGGGGAGCGTGGGGGAGGGGCCCCAGATCGCGACTGCCTTCGGCGAGGGGGCCAAGCTGGCCGCCCTCCTCGACTCCACCCTCCAGGCCCAGTTGGCCGCGCTCGACTCGTTCGCGAACTTCGCCGGCGCCCTGGTGCCGGCGGCCGGGCCCCTCAACGGGCTGTCGGCCCAGGAGAACGTGGCCCTGCCGGCCTTCAACGCCGACGCGGCCGACTTCGCCAAGCTGCTCCGCTCGCTCACCCCGTTCGCCCAGCACCTCACGGCGCTGCTCACCGACTACCACCCCGACATCGCGACGCTGATCCAGAACGGGGACAACCCGTCCCGGATCATCACCGCCCAGCAGTCCGATGTCGGCCAGCTGATCGTCGGGCTCTACGAGTACGTCTTCAAACTCGGGCATGACGTGAGCCCGCAGCTCCTCCCCGACGGGACCCGCTACGGGTACTTCAACACCTTCATCATGTTCTCGGACGTGAACCAGCTGGTTTGCAGCCTCATCGCGCCGGTTCAGCCCAACCTGTCCTTCCTCGAGCCGCTCCAGCAAGCCCTGGCCGGGTCCGGCTCGGCGTTCAACTGTTCGAGCGAGCTGGCCGCCTTCGACAACGCCCAGGGCTCGTCGCCGCCGTCGGCGGGGCTGCCCAGCGCCAACTCGAGCGCCCAAGCCCAGCAGGCGCTGCAGTCGATCGACAACCAGCTCTACGGCATGGTCGGCGCGCCGTCCAACCCCAAGAAGAAGTCGGTCAGCGACTACCTCAACTCGCTGCTCGGGGGGAACGGGCAGTGAGGATCCGCAAGCGCCTGCCGCGCTCCTCGATCAAGTTCTTCGTCTTTGGCGTGATCTGCCTGATGCTGCTGGCCCTCCTCGGCATCAAGATCGGGAACCTCTCCTTCTTCACCTCCCGCAGCACCTACTACGCGCAGCTGGCCGACGTCACCGGGCTGAACGCCGGCGACCCGGTGGACATCGCCGGCGTGCCGGTCGGCCAGGTCTCGGGCATCCAGGCTCAGCGGGC
Organism: Acidimicrobiales bacterium; assembly: GCA_050743525.1. Classification (GTDB taxonomy): domain Bacteria; phylum Actinomycetota; class Acidimicrobiia; order Acidimicrobiales; family RAAP-2; genus Palsa-461. Next base: position 5,249 of record JBOGFV010000070.1, on the reverse strand, counting down.
CCACGCCCTGGTCGCGATCAGCGTCAACGCCCCGCTCAAGCTGCGCTCGTTCTCCGACGTCGGGATGCGGTGGCGCAACGTGATCGGTCAGAAGGTCGTCTACCTCTACCCGAGCGCCCACGGTGATGTGCTCAAACCCGGCGCCACCTTCCCGCTCAGCCACGACGTCTCCGACGCCAGCGTCAACGCGCTGCTCAACTCGCTCGGGCCCTTCCTGCAGTCGATCAGCCCGACCGAGGGCAACGCGTTCGTGCGCAGCGTGTCGGGGGCCATCGAGGGCGACACCGCCCAGATCGACCAGCTCCTCAACAGCGGTGCGGCGGTGTCCAAGACCGTGGGCGACCTCAACACCCAGATCGGGGCGATCATCACCAACCTCGACCAGGTGATGACCGCGATCGCCAACCGCAGCGGCGACCTCGACTCGCTGCTCTCGAACCTCCAGTCCCTGTCCCAGACCCTGGCGTCGCACAACTCCCTGCTCGACGACGTGGTCGGGAACCTCTCGCAGGTCTCGGGGGACCTGGCCGGCCTGCTCAACGCCAACCAGTCGAACCTCAGCCAGACGATCACCAGCCTGAACGGCGTCCTCGACACCCTCAATCAGAATCAGGCCAACCTGTCCAAGGGCCTCTCGGGGCTCGGCGAGGGCACCGCCCCCTACACCGAGATCTCGGCTTGGGGCCAGTGGTTCCAGATCCAGACCGTCTATACCTGCCTGGCCAACGAGACGGCCTGCACCTACTACGAGCCGACCAACCCACCGCCGGGGTCGGGCCTGGGCGGCAGCCCGAGCGGGACCTCTCCGACCGGGGCCGCGCCCAGCTCCCCGAAGCTCAGCCAGGCGCCCCAGGGCACCTCGAGCATCCCCGACATCCTGGGCGCGGTCGGCGGGTCCCCTTCGACGACCTCGGAGAGCGGGCAGTGAAGGCCTTCGCCGACCGCAACCCCCGCCGGGTCGGGGGCGCCGCCCTGCTGATCATGACCCTGATCATCGGCAGCGTCATCCTGTTCAACCGCAATCTGTTCTCATCGACGTATCCGGTCGAGGCCCGCTTCTCCAATGCCGCTGGGATCGGCTCGGGGACCAAGGTGCTCCTGGCCGGCGTCCCGGTCGGCTCGGTGGGGAACATCCGGCTGGCCGGCAACTCGGTGATCGCCACGCTCAACCTCAACCGGGGGACTCTGCTGCCCCACGACACCGCCGCCAACGTCCAGGTGCAGACGCTCCTCGGGCTGGAGGACGTCGCCCTCGAGCCGCTGGGCGGCTGGTCGCACCCGCTCCAGCCGGGCGCCCTCATCAACAACACCCAGGTGCCGGTGCAGATCTACCAGCTCCAGAACGCGGCCGGGCACCTCCTCACCAAGACCGACGCGCCGGCCCTCAACCGCCTGGTCGAGGAGCTGGCCTCGGTGACCAAGGGCAAGCAGGTCCAGGTGCAGGAGATCATCAACGGCCTCGCCGCGCTGACCGGCACGGTGAACGCCCGCTCGGGCCAGGTGAGCCAGCTCATCGACTCGGCCAACCAGGTCTCGACGACGCTCGTCAACCGCGACCAGAGCATCGTCTCGCTGATCGACAACCTGAACACGGTCGTGAACGGCCTGGCCGCCCACAGCGGCCAGCTCGGCAGCCTGATCGACAACATCGAGCAGATGGCCCAGCAGACCTCGCAGCTGGTGGGGCAGAACCAGCCCCAGCTGAACTCGCTGTTGACCAACCTGCACTCGGTCCTCGGCGTCGTCTCCCAGCACCAGCTCGACCTGGCCGAGGGCCTGTCGTACCTGGCGTCGGGGCTGAAGGGCTTCGCCTCGGTCGGCTACTCGGGCCCCAACAATGTCCCGAACACCTGGGCCAACGTCTTCACCAACCCGGTGACCCTGGTCGGGGGCTTCGGCGTGCTCGGCCCGTGCGGCGCCCTCGACCAGGCCCTCAACGTCGTGCTGGGTCCCGACCCGCTGTCGTGCGCCAACCAGACCGGCCCGCTGCCGACGGGCTCAGGCTCCCCGGCCGTTCCGGGCGGATCTGGCGCCTCGGGCTCGTCGGGCTCGTCGGGCTCGTCGGGCTCGTCGGGCGCTGCCGGAGCGGCCGGCTCGGCGCTCGGCCCGAGCTCGGGCGCCGGCGGCCTGGCCCAACTCCTCGAACCCCTCCTCGGAGGAACCTCCAAGTGACCACCACGCGCGAACGCGACGACGCCACCCTCACCAGCGTCCCGACGATCCGGCTGCCCGGCCTCGGCGGTGCGTCCAGCGTGCCGCGCCGAGGCCTGTGGCCGATCCTGCTGCTGGCCGCGCTGGTGGTGGCGGCGGTGGTCGGATTCGAGGTCTCCGGCGGTACCGCCACGTTCCCGATGACCGCCGTCTTCGCCAAGACCCCCGGCCTGTTCCCCGGGGCCGCCGTCAACCTGCTCGGTGTGAAGGTCGGCACGGTGACGAGCGTCCGCAACGTCGGCGACGCCGTCGTGGTCGGCATGGTCGTCAACAAGGCCGACGCGGTGCCGGCCACGGCGATCGCGTCGTTCGAGTCGCCCACCCTGCTCGGCCAGCCCGACATCGAGCTGTCGCCGGGGTACGCGGGCGGGCTCCGGCTGGCCCCCCACGCGGTCATCCCCGAGTCGCGCACGACCGAGCCGGTCTCAACCGACCAGGTCCTGAAGGACCTGTCCAAGACGCTCAACTCGCTCAACCCGCACGCGGTCGGGAGCCTGGTCGCCAACCTGGCCCAGGACCTGAACGGCGAGGGGGCGAGCCTCCACCGGCTCATCACCGGTGCGGCCGGGACCCTCCAGCTGCTGGCGGCCAAGGGCGACGAGCTCGGCCAGTTGAACGGGAGCCTGGCCCAGCTGACCGGCTCGCTCGACTCGCGCACCGCCGAGATCCAGTCCCTCATCACCGACTACGACACGGTGGCGAGCGTCGTGGCCGGCCACAGCACCCAGCTCTCGGGCGCGATCAACCAGCTGACCAGCGCCACCACCGATCTGGTCAACCTGCTCACCCCCAACCTGGGCTCGCTCGAGCAGGACGTCGGGACCATCACGACGGCGGGGCGGACCATCGACCGCAACCTCCCGAGCATCGACGCGGGGCTCGGGCAGGCCGTCCTCCTCTTCGAGGCGGCCGGACGCGCCTATGACCCCACCTTCAACTGGCTGAACCTCAACAACCAGGTGCCGCCCGGGGTGACCGGGGACTACGTCGCCGGGCTCATCCGTGACCGCCTCGCCGGGGTGTGCCGGCGCATCCTGGCCAACGAAGCCTCGGGGCTCTCGACCACCGAGATCGCGACGCTGGCCTCGTGCGGGAACCCCGAATCGGGCTTCTTCGACCCGATCCTCAACAACGTGGCCACCGTGCTCGGCGGCCTCAACGGTGGCCCCCCGACGCCGCCGCAGTCCCCGCTGTCGATGTTCCAGCAGGGTCTCTCGGCGGTCCCGGGGGCGAGCTCGCTCTCCGGCGGGTCCCCGAGCACCCCGCCGGCCGGCGGGACCTCCTCGTCGGGGAGCACGTCGAAGCCGACGACCGGTTCGTCCTCCTCGGGATCTTCGTCCTCGGGCGCCGGGTCGTCCGGCTCGTCGTCGGGCTCCGGGACCTCGAAATGCATACTCCAGATCCTCTGCCCGCAGGCCACCGGCTCGGCCGACCGGGGGACGCCCGGGACGAGCGCCCAGTCGGCGACCTACTCGGTCCACCGGCCGTCGCTCACCGCGCCGGCTGCCCATCTCCTCCCGCCGATGCCCAAGCAGGCCGGCGCCCCAGCCGCACACCGCTCGCGCCACCACCGCCACCACAAGCCCGGGGCGGTCCTGGCCGCCGGGAACGGCCGGGCCGGAGCGTCGTGGTGACCGGCGCCCGCACCACTCGGCTCGGCGGTCTCGTGGTCGTCCTGGCCGCCGCCGTGGCGACGCTCGGGCTGAGCGGCTGCAACGGCTCCGGCCCCCCCGCCGAGCTCACCGCCTACGCCACCTTCTCCGACGTCAACCAGCTGGTCGGCGGGGCCCCGGTCGACCTGGCCGACATCCCGGTCGGCCACGTCGACTCGATCACCCTCGACGGCGCCAAGGCCCGGGTGAAGATGGCCATCTCGCGGGCCGCCAACGTCCCGGCCAACGTCACCGCCGAGCTCGAGCAGACCTCGGTGCTGGGCGACAACTTCGTCCAGCTGAAGCCGCCGACCTCGGGGACCCCGGCCGGCCCCCTGGCCGACGGGGCCACCATCGCCCGTACGGGTGTCCAGCCCGAGGTCGAGCAGCTGGTCGGGGCGGGCAGCCAGGTCTTCGGGGCCATCCCGGCCACCGAGCTGGCCGAGATCGTCCAGGCCGGCGGGGAGGGCTTCGGCGGCCAGTCGGCCAGCATCCGCCAGCTCCTCAACGACTTCTCGACGGTGACGGCCGGCTACGCCGCCCAGGACCCCCAGATCGAGGCGCTCATCAACAACCTGAACAACCTCGGCGCCGGGCTCGCGCCGTCAGCGGGGCCCGACGCCCAGGCCATCAGCAATTTGTCGGCCACCATCGGCGTCCTCCAGCAGCAGTCGGCCCAGTTCATCGGCCTGCTCCAGCAGCTCGACGCACTGTCCATCCAAGGCCACAGCCTGCTGGGCGGCTTCCTGCCCGAGATCAACGACGAGCTCGGGGCGCTGGCCGCCACCGCCAACCAGCTGTCGGCCCACCAGCAGGCCATCGCCGGGCTGATCCAGAACCTGCCCGGCTACAACGAGGCCGCCAACGGGGCCACGGTCAACGACTTCATCCAGGTCTTCGAGGACATCATCGTCTGCGGCGTCCCGGGCGGCGGCGAGAACGACGCTGACCAGGCCGCCACCTGCGCGCCGCACCGCGGAGGAGGGGGCTGATGCGGCGGCGCCTGATCATCAACCTGTCGGTGTTCTTCGCGCTGAGCATCGCCCTCGTCCTCTACGGCATCACTTCGTTGATCGGGAACCCGCTGCGGTCGCCGACCACCGTCTCGTCGGTCTTCTCGGACGCGTCGGGCATCAACCCGCACTTCGGCGTCGAGCTCAACGGGGTCGACGTCGGCAGCGTCACCTCGGTCAAGCTCGTCCCGCACGGAGCGCTGGTGCAGATGGCCATCAACCCGGGGGTGGCGGTGCCGTCCAACGTCACCGCGTCCATCGACGTGGCCAACGACCTCGGCGAACAGATCGTGGAGCTCACCCCGGGAGCGAAGGCGGCCCCGCCACTTCGTTCGGGCGCGGTCGTGCCCTCGACCGGCAACATCCCGGTCAA
>JBOGFV010000069.1:0-7518 GCA_050743525.1 Acidimicrobiales bacterium | reverse complement strand
GGCCGTGGTTCCGCGGCGATGAGCACGCCGAGGGGGCCAAGCACTCGAGGCGGCGCCCCCTCCTGGGGGCCAGCGAGCAGGAGCGCCTGATCATCGAGCGCCTCGCCGACCTTCGCGACATGGAGGTGCGCGAGGTCATGACGCCCCGGGTCGACGTGGTCGTGCTCAGCATCCCGGTCCGGGCCGAGGACGTCATCGACGCGGTGCGCGAGTCGGGTCACAGCTGCTTCCCGGTCGTGGTCGACGACGACCTCGACGACGTGGTGGGCGTCCTGTTCGTGAACGACCTGTTCCGAGCGACCCCCCGGCGCTCGGGGGGCGACCTCACCGAGCGGTCGCCGCTCGACATCTCCAAGCGGATCCGACAGCCCCACGTGGTCCCCGAGACCCGGCTGGTGCTCGACGTGCTGGCCGAGATGCGCCGGCAGCGCCGCGCCTTCGCCGTGGTGGTCGACGAGTACGGCGGGGTGGCTGGCGTGCTCACGGTGAAGGACCTCGTCGAGCCGCTGGTCGGTCAGCTCCAGGACGAATTCGACGCCGACGAGGGCCCTGAGATCGTCCGGGTCGACGTGAACCGCTGGCTGATCGACGGGCGGACCAGCGTCGACGAGGTCCACGAGCGTCTCGGCATCGAGCTGCCCGAGGGCCAGTACGTGACCATCGGAGGCTTCCTGTTCGACGGGTTCGGCCACATCCCCACCGAAGGCGAGCGACTCGGGGTCGACGGATGGGAGCTCCGGGTCGTAGAGCTCGAGAAGCGGCGCATCGCCAAGGTGCTGGCCAAGCACCTGATCGCGATCGACGACGCCCACCCGAACGCTTCGGCCAACGGCGCGACGGCCGAGGCGCCCAGGGAAACTCTGCCGGATGCGCGGCTAGGCTGACTGCTCCGCCGGACCATGCGGCCGGCATCGGGCTGTAGCGCAGTTTGGTTAGCGCGCTGCGTTCGGGACGCAGAGGTCCCCGGTTCAAATCCGGGCAGCCCGACTCGATCTTTCCCTGGCCACGGCGTCGACGACTGTGGCCTCGAGCACGTCGTCGAGGTCCGATCGCGCGATGCGCCGACCTACCACTTCGGCGGCGTGCCGATCCGCCTCGGTGGTGGCCTGGGCATAGACGGCCAGGGTGAGCCTGGGGTCGGAGTGGCCGAGCCGGACCTGCGCCGTCTTGAGGTCGACCCGAGCGAGCACGAGGCTGGTGGCGGCGAGCCGACGTAGGTCGTGGAACCCGACGCCCACGAGGCTCGAAGCACCCACCGCCGGCTCCCAGACCCAGCGTCGGAAGTCCACATAGGACCACGGGGAGGATAAACAGTGAACGCGCCCGCCTATTCGATCAACGTCCTCTGGAGCGCCGAGGACAGCGCCTGGGTGCCAGACGTCCCCCGACCGGCCTTGTTGCTCCGCTGTGGGCGACTCCCCCTCACGAGGCGGTCGCCGAAGCAGAAGCTGCAATTGGAGCGTGGCTTGAAGCCGCCCGGGCGAGCGGTCGCCCGGTCCCAAGGCCGTCCCCCGCGACAACAAGCCGCAGGTAGGGCGTCAGTCGCGACAGGTTCTCCTCGGCATCGCGGCGCCTATCGCGCGGGTGCAGTCGTGCAGCCCCGTCCGGAGAAATTCTCGAAAACCCCCGGAGCTGGCAAGACAGTTCGCAACCTTCCGTCTCAGTGCTGGCTATTGGCCTTCGGCTGGATGCCGCCGTCGTTTGGTCGAGCACGCCGGAGCACGGAGCGCATGAGTCAACGGGGCAGCTTCCCGAAGCGTGGTCGACGATGGTGAAGCCCGCGTGGCGATTGCATCGCTCCACGATCGTCCTTTTGTCGGCGTTGCTCGGAATGACTTCGGGCGTCGCGGGCACCTCGGCGTCGGCCGCTCCAACCGAAGCTCCGAGCACCGTCTGGCTCAGACACGTGATCGTCCATAGCCACTTGAGCGCGGTTCCGACGCCAGTCGTTGGAAGCACCCTGGCCTATGGGATCTCGACGAGCGCGACCACCGATCGTTACGGCCGACTCACCATGTTGGACGAGGTGACTGGAGCCCTCACCATGGGAGGGAGGCTGCCGATCGGCTCGCAGCTCTTCTCGTTCGGCCAAGCCATCGTGGCGCTCTTCCCAGCCTTGGAGCGGCCGAGCGGCGCTGCGATTGGACCCTGGTCCATCCGGGTGATCAAGAAGGGCTTGCTCGCCTGGGGCAAACCGGTTGTCCTCCATGTACCGGCACCAACTGTTCCGAACGTCGGACCGGACTTTGTCCAGGCGACGAGCGGCCCTGCCATCGACGGTGATGACTTCTGGGTACGGGACGGCAACTCGATCTTCCTCGTGGACCGAGCCACTGGTCGAGTCGTCCGACAAAGAGACTTGGGGGCTGATGTGACCTCGCTCGCCCTTAGCCCGACGGGCAAGCGGCTCTACGTGGCTCTCGACGAGCTGGACAAGAAGGGACTCGTGCGATCAGGCGGACCGGCCGCCGTCGTCCTCGAGGAGCTCGACGCCTCTGACGGAGCATCGCTCGCCAAAACGGCAGGGCTGGGAGGAGTCGGGTTGGCAGAGCTCACCGCGGTGCCCGGGGCAGTCTGGGAATCGGCGCGCGGGGGAAACGCCGGAAGCGTCGTTGTCTACTCTGCGCACGACCTCAGGCTGATCACCAGACCCAGTGACGGATTGACATTTGGCGTTCCGCATGCCGGGGCGGCGATGATGATGGGGATCGAAGCTACCTATGTCGCCGGTGCTGTTTGGTTGAGCAATGTCACCGGTTCGAGCTGCGTCGACCCCGGGACCGGTCGCTTTCGAAGCGGTTCAACCTCCCTCGCCATCGATGGGTTCTGGACGCCCTTTGCAGTCGTGGCCGGAACGATCTACGGAGCCCAGATCCTCGGGGGGACATCCCCACCGCTCGAGATCGTGGCGGTGAATCCGCCCGCCTCCTGTTCGACGCGATCCTGAGGTCGACCTCTCTGCGGGCTTCATGGCGCGCCCATCGCGCTGACGCCGCCGTGCGAGCTCGTTCGGAGCAAGTCACACAACCCGCTGACCTGGCCGGACATTTTGCGACCGACCGTACAGGTACCACCTAATCGCCTTCGAGACGCAGAGGCCCACGGTTCAAATCCGGGCAGCCCGACTCGAAAGGCCTAGTCAGGGTCAACACGTTGCGCCCTCCGGCACCTCGCACCAGCGCCTCGGCCACCGACAATCGGCACCGGTCAAATCGAGCCGGCCGACCTGCAGTGCGGCCATCTCGGACCAGCGAAGACCGGGCGGGCGCCGAGCCACACCATGGGGACCCTTAGGTGATGCCAGCGTCAGTGGTACCATATGTTGTACAACTAGTAGGAGGTGATGTCGGTGGCAATGACAGCAAGCGAGGCCCGGAAGAACCTGTTCCCCCTCATCGAGCAGGTGAACAACGACCGCCAGCCGATCGAGATCACCTCCAAGCGAGGCGACGCGGTGCTGATGTCCCGAGCTGACTACGAGGCGCTGGAAGAGACCGCCTACCTGCTGCGGGCGCCGGCGAACGCCCGGCGTCTGCTCGAGAGCCTCGACCAGGCCCGTCGGGGCGAGGGCGAACCGCACGATCTCCTGTAGTGCGGCTGGTTTTCACTCCACACGGTTGGTCTGACTACCTCCACTGGCAGGGAGTCGACAAGAAGGTGGTGAAACGGATCAACCGGCTGCTCGAGGACATTCTTCGTGACCCCTCTGGTGGCATCGGCAAGCCCGAGCCTCTGCGCCACGTGCTCCAGGAAGCCTGGTCAAGACGGATCGACGGAGAGCACCGCCTGGTGTATCTGGTTGAAGGCGACGACATCGTCGTCCTACAAGCTCGATACCACTACGAGCCCTGAACTCGGCGGCAGAGAGGGTCGGCATAGTCTCGGAACCGGCCGACGCAGTGGCTGCTGGTGAGGCGTTGTAGCCGCCGAAGGCGGCGAAACGAAGGAGTCGCATGGAGAAGGACCTGGTCCAACAAGTCGTCGAGGTGGCGGCTCGCGTGGTGGCGAGCGGCGCGATCTCGGCCAACGGACATGGGAACGTCAGCGTGCGGGTGCCCGGTGCGGACGAGATGTACTTCACCGCCGGCTCGTCTCTCCGCGACCACCCGGCCGAGGCGGTGGTACGGGTTGGGCTCGACGGTTCCCTCCGAGAGGGCGAGCTGCCTCCGATCCAGGGAGCGGTGGTCAACATGCACACCGCGATGTACGCCGACTCGCCCGACGTGGGCTGCGTGATCCACACCCACTCGCCCTACGCGACGGCCTATGCGGTCGCCCACCGGCCGATCGGCTGCTGGGTGGAGGCGTTGGCCATGTTCGGCCTGCCCGAGGGCGTGCCGGTGGCCGACTACGGCCCCCGGGGCTCGGACCAGGCGATCGCGAACATCCGCGCCGCCGCCGTGACCGGCGTGCCGGCGGTGCTCCTGGCCAACCACGGAGTGCTGGTGTTCCATCGCACGCCCGAACTCGCCATCCTGGTCGGCGGGGTCGTCGAGGAGGCGGCCCAGGCCGGGATCAATGCCACCGCCATCGGCGGTCCGGTCGCGATCCCGGCCGAGATGCGCGAGGCGGCCCTCCAGCGGGCCATGACCTTCGAACGTGGCGGCACCGTCTCGGCATAGCGACGGCAGCCCTGCCATCCGAAGGGCGGGACGGGTCGCGGCCGTCGCCGCGTTCGGATTCTCCCTGTGGTCGGCGCCGGTCGCGGCGGGAGGAGCGCCGAAGCCCACGGCCTCGGTCACCGCCGTCTTCGGCCGGTCCAACCCGACGGCGCGGTGGCACGAGGACGAGCTGTCGATCACGACCGGCCCCTCGGAGACCACCTATCAGGTCTTCTACCCGTCCGACTACCGAGCGCTCGGGTTCAAGAGCCCGATCGTCGCGTGGGGGAACGGCACCGGGTCCGCTCCGACATCGGCGTTCTACCGGACGCTCGTAGCCGACCTGGTGTCGTGGGGCTTCACCGTCGTCGCCCCCGACCTGGCCAACACCGGCAGCGGGTCCCAGGTCCTGGCCGGGGCCCGGCTGCTCGTGGCGGCGGCCGGCCACCGAGGGCCCTTCTTCCACCACCTCGCGACCAACGAGGTCGCGGCGGCCGGCCATTCGCAGGGGGCCACCGGCGCGGTCCGGGCCGCGCTGGCCGGCCCGTCGCTCATAAGGGCGGTCATGACCTTCTCGCTGCCGTGGAACGGGCAGGGCCCGCGCGGCTCCTCGTTCTCGGCGAACCCGGGGGCGCCGCACGGTTGGTCGGCGCCGAACCAGGACTGCCCGACTTGGCAGATCTGCTGGGCCGACCCCGGCGCGATGCGGCAACCCACGTTCCTCGTCTCCACCCACGGCCCCGTGGACGGCGCGATCGCCCCGCCCGCCGTCGAGCAGTGCTACCTCGATGAGCTCCGAGCCCCCTCGGCGCTCGGCATCGTGCTCGACTCCCCGTCGGACTCCGGAGAGCGGGCCGACCACGACGCCATCAGCGCCACCCCGACCGCGCTGCTCGGCTACGCGACGGCCTGGCTCCTCTACCGGCTGCGCCACGACGCCGCGGCGGCCAAGGCGTTCACCGGTCCCGATCCCCAGCTCCTCGCCGATCGCAACTGGCCCGGGAGCTCGGTCACCCACGGCGGGCCGGCTCCGGCCGGGCGGTGCGACGACCATGTCGCCGGGGCGCCGTCGCCGCTGGGCTGACGACCCGCTGTGAGGGCGGTTCCACCCCGCTGACCAGGGCTACCCTCTTTCCATGTCGGTCCCAGGTTCAACCGGGTCCCCCAGTGGGGATTCTGTGGCCATGAGTTGGACATGGACACTGGACGGACCGAGCCACCCGAGCGAGGGGGCCCCGGGTCCCCCGTCGCGCTGGCTGTATCTGACCGAACCGGCCCGCGGGATGTTCGGGATGAACACGGTCCCGTTCGCGCTGCCGTGGCTGGCCCGGGCCCCCCGCGGCGACAGCCACGCCGTCCTGGTGCTGCCTGGTCTTCTCGCGACGGACCTCACCACCCAACCGATGCGCGGCTTCCTGCGCGCCCTCGGCTACCGGCCCCGGGGCTGGCGCCTCGGGCGGAACCTCGGACCGACCTCGTTCGCGATCGAGGGCATGCGGCGGACCGTCGAGGAGATGGCCGCCGCGACCGGCTCGGCGGTCTCGCTGGTCGGCTGGAGCCTGGGCGGCATCTACGCGCGCGAGCTGGCCCGAGAGACCCCCGAAGCGGTTCGGCGGGTCATCACCCTCGGCAGCCCGTTCGCGCTGACCAACCCGGCCCCGAGACGGGCCGACCGGGCCTACCAGCGCCGCTCGCACCTGCACTCGCTCCGGATCCCGACCCGGGCCCAGGTCGCCCGGCCCATCCCGGTCCCCTCGACCGCCATCTACTCGCGGCGCGACGGCATCGTCAGCTGGCGCAGCTGCATCGAGCGGCCGACCGACCTCCACGAGAACATCGAGGTCCGCTGCGCCCACCTCGGCTTCGGGGTCGACCCGGCGACGCTGTGGGCGCTGGCCGACCGGCTCGCCCAGCCGGCCGGCACCCACCGGCCGTTCGAGCCCCCCTCCTGGGCGCGCCGGCTCTACCCGGCCGAGCAGTGACCGCCGCGGCCATCGGAGTCCCGGGCCCCCGGCCCGCGCCTTGGTCCCCGGCGGCCCGCTGGGGAGTGCGCGGCTGGGTCACCGACCTGGGCGGCCCGGTCCACTGGGTCGAGTTCGGCGAGGCCGCCGACCGGGAAGCGCCGCCGATCGTGTTCGTGCACGGCCTCGGCGGGTCGCACCTCAATTGGGTGCTGATCGGACCGGCGCTGGCGACCGGCCGCCGGGCGGTAGCGGTCGACCTGCCCGGCTTCGGCCTGTCGCCGGGGATCGGCCGCGACAGCTCGGTGCCCGCCAACGCGGCGGTGCTCCGCGACTTCCTCGCCACCGCGGTCGGCAAGCCGGCGGTGCTGGTCGGCAACTCGATGGGCGCCACGGTGTCGCTCCTGGCGGCCCAATCGGCCCCCGCAGCGGTCGCCGGCCTCGTCCTCGTCGACCCAGCCCTGCCGATCCCCGCACAGCGCCCCGACGCGCGGGTCGCGGCCGCATTCCTCCTCTACATCGCGCCGGTGGTCGGCGAGTTGGTGCTGCGCGGCCTGGCCAGCCGCCAGAGCGCCCGCCAGACCGTCGAGCGGGTGATCAACATGTGCTTCGCCGACCCGAGCCGGGCCAGCGAGGCCGTGCTCGAGGCCAGTACCGAGCTGGCCGAGCACCGTCGGTACATGGCCGGCACCGAGCGCAGCCTGGTCATTGCGGCTCGCTCGCTCATGCGGCTCCTGTCGCGCCCCGGGGTCTACCGCGCGGTGATCAGCGCGGTGCGCGTGCCGACCCTGCTGGTCCACGGCGAGGCCGACCGCCTCGTCCCCATCGCGTCGGCCCGCCGGGCGCTGGCCGACCGGCCGGACTGGGCCCACACGTTCCTTCCGGGGGTGGGCCACACCCCCCAACTCGAAACGCCAGACGACGTCATCGGCGCGGTGTCGGGGTGGCTGGCCAGC
>JBOGFV010000068.1:0-10567 GCA_050743525.1 Acidimicrobiales bacterium | reverse complement strand
GCCTGGGTCCGGGCCGCCGCCCGGGCATTCGCGGCCGCCTGGGCCTGGGCCACGAGGACCCCGATCTGGCCCTTCACCTGAGCGAGGTTGGCATTCAAGGCCGCCTGCTGCTGCGCGGCCGCCGCCTTGAGCGCCGCGGCTGCGTTGGCCTGGGACTGGGCTTGGACCTGCTGGCTGGTGAGGCTCGCCTTCGCGGCGTCCAGTTGCACCTGCGCGGTGTGGAGCTGCGCCACCGCCACGTTGAGGTTCCCGGCCGCGATCTGGCTGTACTCCTGGGTGGCCGCGTAGGTCTTCTGGTTGCCGCTGAAGAGCGGGCTCGGACCGACCGCGGCGCCATCGCTCATGTAGGAGTTCAGCGCGACCTTGCGCAGGTGGACCTTGTCGATCGCGACGTGATGCTGGTCCGCCGCGATCTGGGCCGTGGTCTGCGCGATCTCGTTGTTGAGCGTGTTGATCTCGCCGACCGCCTGGTCGTAGCGCTGGCCTTCGATCCCGATCTGCGCCGACTCGGCGTCGATCTGCTGCTGGAACTTCGCCGCTTGGGCCTGCAGATTGCTGATGGTGGCGCCGCCCGCGTCGAAGCTGAGCCCGAGCACAGGAAAAGCCGTGCTCGAGAGCACGGCAACCAGCACAACGGCGCGGCGGGTCACCCTCCGGGTTGCGTGCGCCCCCCGTGCTGACTCCGACACGGAGTGGCCGAGAGGCCGCTCGACGTCAGTCACAATGCGCAACAGTCTCGCGACTGCGCGCGACGAATTCAAACACCCCCCACCGCGCGTCGACGCGTTGGCACCTCAATTCACGAGTGAAACCCCAGCGTGCGCGTCAACTTGGCGAGTTTTGTGACGATCTCGATCGCGACGATCTCGTTGCGGTTTAGTGCGCGCTTTATCGCGTGCGGGGACGCGATCGCGCCGCGTCGACCGCGTCAGCCGGCTGGATCCGACCCAAACGCGCTGGCGAGGTCCTCGCGGAGCACGCGACGAAGCAGCTTGCCGTTCTCGTTGAAGGGCAGCTCGCCCATCAACTGGATCCGCTCGGGGGTGCGGGCCGAGCGCAGCATTCCCAGCACGTGCTGGCGGAGCTCCTCCTCGGTGACCGACGCCCCGGGGACGGTCACGACCGCGGCCACCACCCGCTCGCCCCACTGGGCGTCGGGGATCCCGACCACGGCGGCCGACTCGACGGCCGGGTGGGCGGTCAGCACCTCTTCGATCTCCCCCGGTGAGAGGTTCTCTCCACCCCGGACAATGACGTCGTCAAGCCGGCCGTCCACGAAGAGGAACCCGTCGTCGTCGAGGTAGCCCCCGTCGCGCGTCCTGAACCACCCATCGCCGTCGGTGGTCGCGCCACCGAGGTACTCGCCCGACACCTGGTCGCCGCGCACCCAGATCTCGCCGCGCTCCCCCGCCGGCACCGGTTGGTCGTTGGCGTCGCGGATGGAGATCTCGACGCCCGGCAAGGGCTGACCGACCGAGCCGAGCCGCGCCCGGACCGCCGGGTCGTCGCTGGCGAACGCCTGCCGGTGGTCGTCGGGACCAAGCAACGCGATGGTGCTGGCCGTCTCGGTCAGGCCGTACGCGTTGACCAGGTCGACGCCGGGCAGGAGCGCGAGGGCCCGCTCGACGACCGAGGCCGGCATCGGACCGCCGCCGTAGGCGAGTGACCGCAACGACGGCAGCCCGGCCCCGTCGGCGTCGACGACGTCGAGGATCCGCCCCAGCATCGTCGGGACCACCATCGCGTGGGTGGCCGCCTCGGCGCGGGCGGTCTGCACCCATAGGACCGGGTCGAAGGCCTCGAGCATCACCACCCGGCGGCCGGCGTAGGTGGCCGACAGGACCGAGGCCACCGCGGCGATGTGGTACGGGGGGACGCTCACGATCGCGGCCTCGTCTTCACCGGCCCCGCCGAACTCGACCGAGGAGACGAGGTAGGACGCGAGGTTGCGGTGCCGGAGGACCGCCCCCTTGGGCTCACCGGTCGTCCCGCTGGTGAACAGCAACACCGCGGTGGCCTCGGGATCGCACCCCCACCCGTCCGACTCCTCGACACCGTCATCGCCCACGAGGTCGAGGAACTCCTGGCGCCCGAGCAGGTCGAGGCCGTCCAGTCCCTCCAGCCGTTCCGCGACCCCGCGTCCGGCGATGACGGTGGCCGGCGCGACCCGCTCGACGATGGCGCGGAGCCGGTCGTCGGCGAGCCGGTAGTTCACCGGGACGAACGGTTTCTGGGCGACGGCCGCACCGAACAAGGCGATGGGGAGCGCGATCGAGTTCTCGTCGACGAAGACGACGTGGCCGCCCGGCCGGCCGGCCAGCAGCGTGCCGGCGCGGCGGGCTCGGCGGCCCAGCTCCTCGAAGCTCAGGCCGTCCTTGCGCGAACCCAGCGCGGTCCGACCGGCCAGGCCGTCCGACGCCATCTCCAGGACCATGCCGACGTGAATCGCGGGCTCCTCGTGAGAGGGGTGAAGGGGCTTCGCGCCCTCATCCGTGAGTAGGAATGTGGCCCCGAGGGCCGTGACGACAGGATCTTGACCTAGGCCGGCGCCGCCAGCCAATACGGGCCGGCCTGACCGGGCGGCGACCCTGTGATCGGGGCGGCCAGCTCGGATTGTTCGGGAACCGGCGTCTGGCGATCAGATCCACTTGCCCGGGTTCAGGATCCCGAGCGGGTCGAGCGCCTCTTTCACCAGGCGGTTCAATCCGTACCCGTCCTCGGACAGCTGCGCCGCCAGCAGATGGGACTTGAGTGACCCGACGCCGTGCTCGCCGGTGATGGTCCCGCCGAGCGCCAGTGCGATCTCCATGATCTCGTCGAAGGCGAGCATCGCCCGAGACTCGGCGCCCTCCGATTCCCGGTCGAAGCAGACCAGCGGGTGGAAGTTCCCGTCGCCGGCGTGGCCGATGACGGGGATGGCCGTCTCGTGCCGGCTGGCCACGTGCTCGATGGCCCCGACGAGCTCGGGGATCCGCGTGATCGGGACGCCGATGTCCTCGATGAGCACGGTCCCGAGGCGCTCTACGCACGGGATGGCCATCCGCCGCGCCCCCAGCAGCAACTCCCCCTCGTCGGGATCCTCCGTCACCGCCACAAAGGTGGCCCGGTGCTCCTCGAAGAATCGAGCCAGCTGCTCGTGTTCGGCGCCCCGCGACTCGGTCTGGGCCAGGAGCACCGCTCCGACGTCGTCGCCGAGCCCCATCGGCCGGACCCGCTCGACCGCCGCCACGGCGCCGCGGTCCATGAACTCGAGCATGGCCGGACGAGTCGTCGCCATCGTCGCGGCCACGGCCCGGCCGGCGTCGGCGACATCGACGAAGGTCCCGACCACGGTGGCGACCGGAGCCGGGAGCGGCTGGAGCCGCAGGTCGGCCTCGGTGATGACGCCGAGGGTGCCCTCGGAGCCGACGAACAGGCGCTTGAGATCGTAGCCGGCCACGTCCTTGATGGTCCGGCCCCCGAGCCGCACGGCCCGGCCGTCGGCCAGGACGACCTCGAGCCCAAGGACGTAGTCGGTGGTCACCCCGTAGCGGACGCAGCACAGCCCGCCGGCGTTGGTGGCCAGATTGCCGCCGATGGAGCAGATCTCGAACGAGGACGGGTCGGGCGGGTACCAGAGGCCGTGCTGTCGGGCCGCCGCCTTCACCTCGGCGTTGAGCAGGCCCGGCTGGACCGTCGCCACCATGCTGGCGGGGTCGACCGAGATGGCGCGCATCCGCTCGGTCGAGAGGGTGATGGCGCCGTCGAGCGCCGTCGAACCGCCCGAGAGGCCGGTGCCGGCGCCCCGGGTCACGACCGGGACCCGGTGGCGCGTGGCCACCCGCAGCACGTGCTGCACGTCGGCGGTGGTGGTGGCTCGCACGACGGCGAGCGGCGCTCCCGGGACCACCGTCATGGCCCGGTCGTATCGGTACTGGTCCATGACCGCTGGATCGGTGAGCACCGAACCATCGGGAAGCCCGGCCTCGAGCTCCCGCACGACGTCGGTCACGGGCGCCCTATCCGACGCGGGCCCGGCCGTCGCCTCCGGTGGGCGACCACCGGGCCGGACCGGCTGGCGTGCTCAGGCGGCGGCCTCGAGGATGTGCACGCCGCAGGCCGAGCCGAGCCCGATGACATGGGCCAATCCGACCTTGGCCCCTTCGATCTGGCGGTCGCCGGCCTCGTTGCGCAGGTGGTGGCAGATCTCCCAGATGTTGGCGATGCCGGTCGCGGCGATGGGGTGGCCCTTGGACTCCAGGCCACCGGACACGTTGACCGGGGTCTCGCCGTCCCGCCAGGTCGCGCCGGAGCGGAAGTAGTCGGCGGCGCCGCCCTGCTCGCACAGCATCAGGTTGTCGTAGTGGACGAGCTCGGCGGTCGCGAAGCAGTCGTGCAGTTCGACCAGGTCGAGGTCCTCGGGCCCGATGCCGGCGGACTCGTAGGCCTGCTTGGCCGCATTGCGGGTCAGCGTGTTCACATGGGGCAGGACCTGGCAGGCCTCCTCCCACGGGTCGGTGGTGAGCACCGACGCGCCGATCTTGATCGAGCGGCGCTGCTGCTCGAGCGAGAGGGTCTTGAGCTTGGCGTCGCTCACCACGACCGCGGCCGCGGCGCCGTCGCAGTTCGCCGAGCACATCGGCCGCGTGTTGGGGTAGGCGATCATCACGTCGTTCATGATCTCTTCGAGCGTGAACCGCTTCTGGTAGCTGGCCAGCGGGTTGAGCGTCGAGTGGGCGTGGTTCTTCTCGGCGATCTTGGCGAACAGCTCGAAGTCGACGCCGCCGTAGCGGTGGCCGTACTCCATGCCGATCTGGGCGAAGACGCCCGGCATCGTCTCGGTCCCGATGCGGCCGTCGATGGGCGCCACCGCGCCGTAGCGGCCTTTGGGTGTCCAGGCGTCGCCGTCCTGGGCTCGCACGCTGCCGCCGGCGAGGAGTCCGGCGCCGGCCAACTTCTCGACTCCGACCGCCAGGCCCATGTCGCACTCGCCGGCCTTGACGGCCATCACCGCGGTCCGCAACGCGGTGGCCCCCGTCGCGCAGGCGTTCGAGACGTTGTAGACGGGGATGCCGGTCTGGCCGACCTGCTTCTGGATCTGCTGGCCGATGGCCCCGCCGGCGCCCATCAGGTTCCCGGCGGCCAAGATCCCCATGTCCTTCATGGTCACGCCGCCGTCGGCGAGCGCCCCCTTCACCGCCTCGGCGGCAAGCTCGACGGTGTCACGGTCAGGGTACTTCCCGAACTTCGTCATGCGGATTCCGAGGATCCAGACGTCGTCACCCATTGATTGCCCCTTCCAGCGGCTCGAAGCCGAACCCGATGGCCTCGGTGCCCTCCGAATCGATGCCGACCACGGTCGTGGCCAGCCTGACCTTCATGCCAAGAGAGACGTGCTCGGGGTCCGGCGGCAGGTTGATGAGGTTCGCCCGCACGCTCGTGCCCCCACAGTCCACCACCGAGGCCACGAACGGAACCGGGATGCTCGGGGCCGCCATCGACACGATGGTGAAGGCCCGGACCTCCCCGGTCGACTCGATGTCGACGTCGTGGAACGTGCCGTTCTCGCACGAGGCGCACGAGTCGCGGTGGTCGAAGAACCGGGCCTTGCAGGCGTCGCACTGGTGCGCGACGAGATGAGGCTCGGGCTCGAGCACCAGGTAGTCGACCAGAGGGATCTGCTTCGGCACGCGGCTTTCCTCGCTGATGAGTACTCCCCTGAATAGCAGAGGGGGGCCGTCGGCTCCACTCCCAATGGCCCGGCTCGGGTCCCGGGCCGGCGGGCCGGATACGGTCGGCCGGCCAACGGAGGGAACAAGGAGGAGGGCCGATGCCGAGCTTCGAGTTCGAGGGCCGCGCCCCGACCATCGACCCCACGGCCTTCGTCGCGCCGACGGCCAGCCTGGTCGGCGACGTGACGGTCGAGGCCGGGGCCTCGGTCTGGTACGGGGCGGTGCTGCGCGGCGACTACTCGCCGATCGTGGTCCGGGAGGGCGCCAACGTGCAGGACGGCGCGGTCGTCCACGCCGCCCCTGGCTCCCCCACCGAGGTGGGGCCGGGTGCCACGGTCGCCCACCTGTGCGTCGTGCACGGCGCCATCCTCGAAGAGGAATGCCTGGTCGCCAACGGCGCGATCGTGCTCGACGGGGCCCGGATCGGGGCCCGCTCGCTCGTGGCGGCCGGGTCGCTGGTCCCGGCCGGGCGGGAGATCCCGCCCGGAGTCCTCGCCATGGGGGTGCCAGCCGAGGTGAAGGGCCCGCTCGCGGGCGCGGCCGCCGAGTTCTGGGTCAAGGCCAACCCCACGGCGTACCGGGAGCTGGCCCAACGCCATCGGGTCGGGATCCGGCTCGCCCCCCAGTCCTGACCCGGGGTCGCCGCATTCGCTAACCCCGCGGTAACCCTGCGGTCAGTGGCGCGCCATCCCGGCAGGGGGCACGATCTTCCCCATGCCTATCGCCATCACCGACGACCATGTGACGCTGGCCAAGACGGCGTCCGAGTTCCTCAGCCGCCACGACGCCAGGGGCCTCGCCCGGGCGCTGCTCGAGGCCGAGACCGAGGAGCGCCCCAAGTTCTGGGGAGAGCTGAGCAACCTCGGCTGGCTCGGGCTTCACCTCCCCGAGGAGCACGGCGGCTCTGGCTACGGCATGCCCGAGCTGGTGGTGGTGGTCGAGGAGCTCGGCCGGGCGGTGGCGCCGGGCCCGTTCGTCCCGACGGTGGTGGCGAGCGCGGTGATCGCGGCGGCGGGCGACGCCGCGACCCAGGCCCGCCTCCTCCCCGGCCTGGCCGACGGTTCGGTGACCGGCGCGGCCGGGTTCGGCGGCGCGCTCACGGTCGCCGGCGGGAGGGCCTCGGGATCGGCTGGCGCCGTGATCGGCGGCGGGCTGGCCGACGTGTTCGTGCTGGCGGCCGGCGACGACGTGGTGGTGGTCGAGCGCGACGGCGGCGGCATCGAGGTCGAGACGCCGAAGAACCTCGACTCGACCCGCCGGGCCGCCCGGGTCACCCTGGCCGGCGCGCCGGCGGTGGTCTTGCCCGGCGCCCGCCCGACCCTCCTCGACTACGCCCGGCTCCTCTACGCGGCCGAGGCCGTCGGCGTGGCCCGCGAGTGCACGGAGCTGGCCGCCGCCTACGCCAAGGTGCGCATCCAGTTCGGACGGCCGATCGCGATGTTCCAGGCCGTCAAGCACCACTGCGCCAACATGGCCGTCGCCGTGGAGCTGGCCACCTCGCTCGTGTGGGACGCCGCCCGGGCCGCCGAGCACGGCGGGGACCAGTTCTCCTACACGGCCGCCATGGCCGCCGCGCTGGCCCTTCCGGCCGGCGATCTCGACGCCAACCTCAACACGCAGGTCCACGGCGGGATCGGCTTCACCTGGGAGCACGACGCCCACCTGTACCTGCGGCGGGCCAGCGCCATCCAGGCCATCATCGACGCCGAGCAGTGCTCGATCGCCGTGACCGACTTTGCCCGCCAGGGCGTGAAGCGGGGCCGGACCGTCGACCTCCCCCCCGAGGCCGAGGAGCTGCGCGCCCCGATCCGGGCGTTCGCGGAGAAGGTCAAGGGCCTCGACGAGACGGCCCAGCGGACCGCCATGATCGAGGAGGGCTACGCGATGCCGCACTGGCCCAAGCCCTGGGGCCGCGACGCCACCGCGGTGGAGCAGCTCGTGATCGAGCAGGAGTTCGCGGCAGCCGGCGTTCGACGCCCCGGCTACGGCATCACCGGCTGGGTGATCCTCACCCTGATCCAGTACGCGACCGAGGACCAGGTGGCCCGCTGGGTCCGCCCGGCCCTCAACCAAGAGCTCGTCTGGTGCCAGCTGTTCAGCGAGCCCAACGCCGGCTCCGACGCGGCCGGGGTCCAGACCAAGGGCACCCGGGTCGAGGGCGGCTGGCTGGTCAGCGGCCAGAAGGTCTGGACCAGCGGCGCGCACCTGGCCGCCCACGGCCTGGCCACCGTCCGGACCAACCCCGACGCGCCCAAGCACGACGGCATCACCATGATGGTGATCGACATGAAGGCCGAGGGCGTCGAGGTCCGCCCGCTCAAGCAGGCCACCGGAAGCTCGGACTTCAACGAGGTGTTCTTCAACGACGTGTTCATCCCCGACGACGACGTGGTCGGCCCCGTCGACCACGGGTGGACCGTGGCCCGGGCCACCCTCGGCAACGAGAGCGTGAGCATCGGCGGGGGCGGCTACCAGGGCTCGGCGGCGGCCGACGGGGTGATCGCGATGCACGATGCCAACCCCGAGCGGCTCTCGGGCGGGGCCGGCCGGATCGGGCGCTACATCTCGACCACCCAGGCGCTTGACACCCTCAACCTGCGCAGCGCCAACCGTGCCGCGGCCGGCGCGGGCCCCGGGCCGGAGGGCAACATCACCAAGTTGGTCCTGTCGGAGAACGGCCACGAGATGGCGGCGATGCTCTCAGCGCTGAGCGGCGAGGAGACGGCGTTCATGGAGGGGGTCGGCGCGATGGCCGGCAGCCTCGTGCTGTCGCACCGGGCGATGTCCATCGCCGGGGGGACCTCGGAGATCAAGCGCAACCAGATCGGCGAGCGGATCCTCGGGCTCCCCCGCGACCCGCTGATCAACTAGCGGCTGCCGCCGGCCCGACCTCGTCGACCAGCCCCCAGTCCAGGGCGGTGGGGGCGTCGAGCCACGCGCCGCTGATGGCCAGATAGGTGGCGCGGTGCCGTCCGATCCGCCGCGGGATGCTGACGGTCCCTCCCGCCCCCGGGACGAGACCGAAACCGACCTCGGGAAGCCGGAGGCGGGTGTCCTCCGATGCCCGCACTCTCTCAGCGAACGCCGGGACCTCGATGCCGGCACCGACGCACGCGCCGTGCAGGTCCACCATCACCCGCTCGGCGCAGCGGGCCAGCACTCGCCCGATCGATCGCGAGACCCGCACCAGGTGGGCAGTTGCTGGATCCTCGGCCGAACCGAACTCACTGAGGTCCCCGCCACTGCTGAAGTCCGGTCCGCGACCCGAGAGGCGGACCGAGACGATCGACTCGTCGGCCACCACCATGTGGAGCACCGTCAACAGCCCATCGCGCATCTCAGCGTTGAGGGCATTCCGAGCCGACGGCCGATTGAGCTCGACCTCGAGGAGCCCGCCCGACCGGGTGACCAAGACGGAGGGCTCACGGTCGACCATCCGCGGGGGCCGCCTCCCTCCGAGCCACGTGCCGAATGTCGGGCCGGACTGCAGCATGGAATAGACGAATGACTCGGCGACGATCGCGTCATCGATCGACGAGGCGGCGCTCAGGCGCAACAGCTCGGCGAGGGCCACCGACGCGTGCGGAGACGCCTCGATGCACCCGATCAGGCCGGCGAGCGCCGAGCCGAGATCGGCCTCCTGGACCCAGGGCCGGGTCGCCGAGGAGGCCGAGAGCAGGATGTCGAAGCCGTTGGGAGCGTCGGGTTCGCCCTCGGCGACGCCGATGACGACGCACGGCAACGTTCGGGCAGCCGCAACCAGCTGATCGAGCCCGTCCTCGTCCTCGAGCTGGACGACGAGGACGGAACGAGGCGTGCTGAACTCGTCGAAGCCCAGCTCGAACTCGTCGCGTATCAGCGCCAGGGCGTCACGGGGCCTGAAGACGGTGTCCTGACCAGGACGATCGGCCATGCGCTCACAGTAATGTGGCCTCATGGCGACTCCCCCGGGACCGCCATCGGGCACCCCGTCCTCAACCCGGTTGGATCTCGACGAGATTGCCGCGTCCATGGGCGCCGGGCCGCCTTCCGCTGGAGTCTCCGAAGATGAGACAGCCTGCCCGGTGCTTCGTGCTGCCGCCTCGGGGGTGATGTGGCTGACCGGCCAAAAGGACGGCCCCCCGCTCCCCGTCCGCATGAATTTCGTCGACCGGGTGGGCGCGCTGTGCGATGCCGTCGGATGGGCCAGCAACGAGCTCGGGCAACGGGTGAGGCTCGACCCGGTCCAGGTGGTCATCGAACGAGCCGCCGGGAGGGGCTTCACCAGGAATGGGACGACGTCCGCGAACGGGTCGTGCCGCCTGTTGGGCTGCAAGGACGGATGGGTCGTCTGCAACCTCGCCCGCCCCGACGACTCCGAGCTGCTCCCCGCGGTCACCGGAGCCAAAGGCGCCGAAGGGTGGGAAGCGCTGCAGCAATTCGCCTCGGACGCGCCTGCGGCCGAGTTCGCCCGTCGGGCCCAGCTCGTCGGGTTGCCCGCTGGCGTGGTCGCCGATCGGTCCACGCGCATCGACCCGGTCGAGCTCTCGCACCTCGGAGTTTCGGTGAACCGCGGCCATCGGGCCCAACGCGTCGTCGACTTCTCGGCGATGTGGGCCGGCCCACTCTGCGCCCACGCGCTCAGGTCCGCGGGTGCCGACGTGACCACGGTTGAGGACCCCCACCGCCCCGACGGATCACGTCTCGGCGATCCCGGGCTCCATGCGCGTCTGCACGCCGGCCACGGCCTGGCGTCGTATTCGTTCCAGGAGCTGGCCGGCCAAGAAGCGATCCGCCGGTTGGTGGACGCTGCCGACGTCGTCGTCGAGTCCTCACGGCCCCGTGCCCTTGCGCAGCTCGGGCTCTCGCCCCAGGCC
>JBOGFV010000067.1:0-2583 GCA_050743525.1 Acidimicrobiales bacterium | reverse complement strand
CCCTGTCGCTCCCGTCCGGCTCCGGCCGTGACGTACGGGTGGCGGTGTTCGCGGCCGGCTAGAAGGCCACCGAGGCCCGGAGCGCCGGGGCCGACGTGGTCGGCGCGGACGACCTGGTCGCCCGGGTCTCGGGCGAGGGGTTCCTCGGGTTCGACGTGGCCATCGCCACCCCGGACCTCATGGGCCAGGTCGGGACGCTCGGCCGGATCCTCGGTCCCCGCGGCCTCATGCCCAACCCGAAGACCGGGACCGTGACCATGGACGTCGGCAAGGCGGTCAACGAGTTCAAGAGCGGCCGCGTGGAGTACCGCACCGACAAGGTCGGCAACATCCACGTCCCGGTCGGAAAAGCCTCGTTCACCAAGGTGAAGCTGGTTGCCAACGTGCACGCGGTGGTCGACGAGCTGGTCCGGGTGAAGCCGGCGGCCGCCAAGGGCCGCTACCTCTGCTCGATCACCCTGTCCTCGACCATGGGGCCCGGCGTCCGTATCGACCCGGCCCACGCTCGGGACGAGGACGAGGTCGAGGAGGAGTTGGCCACCGTCTAGGCCGGCCGTCCGCTGGACCTCCGGCGGGCCACTACAGTGCAACGGTCCCGTTCCTCGGAGCGGGCCACAACCAAAACGCCGCAGACCTCCGGTGCACCTCGGTGCCGAAGGGGCTCGCTGAGAGCCCGCCCGAAGAGGCGATCCGTTCCGGGACCGGCCAGCCGGCCCCGATGATCGTCGCTCGCCGGAGCCGCGGCCAGGACCAGGTCCCGGGAACCCGGGGGAGAGCGCGATGGAGAACCCACGACCGCAGAAGGTCGCCGTGGTCGAGGAGGTGCGGGAGCGCCTCTCGTCGGCGAACGCCTCGGTGGTCACCGAATATCGGGGGTTGACCGTCACCCAGCTGGCCGAGCTGCGCAAGGCCCTCGCCGCCGTCGGCGACTACAAGATCTACAAGAACACCCTCGTCCGCCTGGCCGTCGCGGGGAGCCCGTACGAGGAGCTGACCGAGCTTCTCTCCGGCCCGACGGCCATTGCCTTTGTGAACGGCGAGATCAGTGCGGCGGCCAAGGCGCTCCGGGACTTTGCTCGGGCCAACCCGGCCCTGGTGGTGAAGGGCGGCCTGGCCGCCGGCTCCACCATCAGCACCCAGGACCTCTCCCGCCTCGCTGACCTCCCGTCGCGCGAGGTGCTGCTGGCCCGCTTCGCCGGGGGGCTGGCCGCACCGCTCCAGCAACTGGCCGGCTTGCTGCAGGCCCTGCCCCGCAACCTCGCCTACGGCCTCTCGGCGCTGGTCGAGCAGCTCCGGGCCGACGAGCCGGCGGAAGACGCACCGGCCGAGGCCGCCGCCACCGAGACGACCGAGGAACCGACGACCGATGCAGCGGCGGCGGAAGCGCCCGCCGAGACCGGCAGCGAGGAGCCGATCGCGGCGACCGAGACCGGGACGGAGCCGACCGCGGCGACCGAGACCGGGACGGAGGCGACCGCCGACGCCGAGCCGGAATCTGAGTCCGGGAGCGAGACGGAGGCAGAGGCCGCCGAAGAGCCGGGCACCGGGTCGTAACGACCCGCACCATCGAGCAACGATCGAGAACAGAGAAAGGGAACACCATGGCTGGGACCATCACGAAGGACCAGATCCTGGACGGCATCGCAGCGCTCTCGGTGTTGGAGCTGAGCGAGCTGCTGAAGGAGTTCGAGGACCGCTTTGGCGTGACCGCGGCCGCACCGGTCGCGGTGGCAGCGGGACCGGCCGCCGGGGGCGGGGGTGACGCCGGTGGCGCCGACGAGGAGCAGAGCGAATTCGACGTCGTCCTGATGGCAGCCGGCGACAAGAAGATCCAGGTGATCAAGGAGGTGCGCTCGCTCACCAGCCTGGGCCTGAAGGAGGCCAAGGACCTGGTCGACGGTGCCCCCAAGCCGGTCCTCGAGAAGGTGAGCAAGGAGGAGGCCGACAAGGCCAAGGCGGCCCTCGAGGGCGCTGGCGCCACGGTCGAGCTCAAATAGTCACGGGAGCCCGGCGGGCCCAGAACCCTTGACGGGAGGGGTCCCATTCCCTAGCCTTTGCCTGCCCGCGGAGGCCTGTCGGCTCCCCGCCTGGTGGGCCGCGACCCAGGGGTTGTGTTCGAGTCCGCCTCCGGTTAGGATGCAAGGTTGCCGTGCGCTTCCCGTGGTCTGTGCCTGAAATTCCAGGTGGACCCCGCGCGCCACGGCGCCGGCCCTGATCACCCCCGTCTCCACCGTTCTCGCTCCGGAGTCGAGCCCCGGAGGCGTTTTGCGTTCCCGTTCCACCCGTCAGCACCCCTATTGGGAGGAGTAGGCCGTTGCCCGCACGGTCCCGCAGTCCCGAACGCGTTTCCTTCGCCAACATCGACGAGGCCCTGCCGCTGCCCGACCTGATCTCGGTCCAGCGCGACTCGTTCAAGTGGTTCCTGGACAAGGGCCTGGCCGAGGCCTTCGGTGACATCAGCCCCATCGAGGACTTCACCGGCCAACTCAGCCTGGAGCTCGAGTTCGACCCCTCGGACCCCGATCTTCGGCCGCCGCCCAAGTTCTCGGTCGAGGAGTGCAAAGAGAAGGACATGACCTACGC